>NZ_JBNOYB010000087.1:0-5949 GCF_050312375.1 Schaalia sp. | reverse complement strand
CTCGACGTGCTCGTGCAGAACCAGATCCTCTACCTGCTCAACGACCTGCAGGCCCAGCTCGGCCTGTCCTACCTCTTCATCACGCACGACCTCGCGGTGGTCCGCCAGATCGCCGACGACGTCGTCGTCATGGAGAAGGGCAAGCTCGTCGAGCAGAACACGACGGACGAGCTCTTCGCGAACCCCGTGCAGGACTACACGCGAGAGCTCATCGAGGCGGTCCCGGGGCGCAAGATCCAGCTCAACCTCTAGCCCCCCGACCTCGCTGATCGACGAGTTCTCACTCGTCGAACCGTGAACGACGGGGGTGCGCGGCATGTCGCGCACCTCCGTCGTTTTCGCTTCCCCCCGCCCCGGCGTGAATCCAAACGGATTCCACGGGGACGCAGCGCGGGTCTCAGCGCTCAACAGGACGGGTTCGGCGGGATGGGGCATGACAGATGTCATGCGGGGCGCCCCGACACCCGGCACTGCCGCGAACACGCCCCCGGCCCGACGATGGAGTCATGAACACAACGCAATCCGCCCACGCCGCCGCACCCGCGATCAGCGTCCGCAACATCGTCAAGACCTTCGGCACTCTCACCGCGGTCGACCACATCACTCTCAACGTCCCTCGCGGACAGATCATGGCCCTGCTCGGCAGGAATGGCGCCGGCAAGACCACGCTCATCGACATGATCCTCGGCCTGCAGGCCCCGACCTCCGGGGCCTGCAAGCTCTTCGGCATGAGCGCCCGCGACGCGATCCGCCGCTCCCTCGTCGGCGTCGTCCACCAGAGCGGCGCGCTTCCGAGCGACTTCACGGTCGCCCAAACCCTGCGCATGTTCGCGGCCAGCCACCAGTCGACCCTGCCCCTTGACCGGGTCATGGCGGAGACCCGCCTCACTGAACTCGTCAAGCGCCCCATCCGCAAGCTCTCCGGCGGCGAGCAGCAGCGCGTCCGCCTCGCCCTCGCGCTCCTTCCGGACCCGCACCTGCTCATCCTCGACGAGCCCACCGCCGGCATGGACGCCGGCGCCCGCCGCGAATTCTGGGCGCTCATGCGCGACCAGACCGAACGCGGCCGCACAATCGTCTTCGCCACGCACTACCTCGCCGAGGCCGAGGACTTCGCCGAACGCACCGTCATCATCAAGGACGGCGCCATCGTCGCCGACGCGCCCACCGCCGAACTGCGCCGCACGGGCACGACGAAGACCCTCCGCGTCCTGCTGCCCGCCGATTCCCGCGACGAGGCCCGACGCGCCCTCGCCGCCCTGCCCGGCGCCTCCGGCCTGGCCGTCTCCTGGACGCTGTACGAGGGCGAGGCCGATGCCGGAGAGCTGACCGTCACCGCATCCGACACCGACGAGGTCGCCCGGGCCGTCCTCGCCCTGCCCGGCGCTCACGACCTCGAGATCACCTCGTCATCCCTCGAGGACGCCTTCACCTCCCTCACCGCCTGAGCCCCAGCGGCCCGCACGCCCCGCCCTCGGCCGCCGGAACCCACCGACCGCGCATCAAGAAGGACACGATCATGACCTCCGCAAGCATCTCCCCCGCCGCGCCCATCGTCGGCGCCGACGCCGACCTCGACATCGCCCGGCGCGCCCCGGGCTCAGGCTGGAGGGGCTTCGGCATCCACCTGTGGTACTCGTTCTACAAGCTGCTGACCAACCCGTACTCGCTCAGCTTCGCAATCGGCCTGCCGATCTGCATGTACCTCATGTTCGGCGCCGGCCAGGACTACTCCGACGAGTGGATCATCCACTCCAACGTCGCCGCGACGGTCCTCGTCAACATGGCGGTGTACGGGACGATCATGACCGCTTCGTCAATGGGCGCGAACGTGGCTCTGGAGCGCACCTCGGGCATTTCGCGCCTCCAGGCGCTCACGCCGATGTCGTCGCTCGCGCTCATCACGGCCCGCATGATCGCCTCCATGCTCATATCCATCGTCGTCACGGGCATCGTCTACGCAGTCGGCTGCTTCACCGGAGCGCGCATGGAGGCCGCGGCATGGATCGGGTCGTTCATCCTCATGATCACCGTGTCGGCCCTGCCGATCGTGCTCGGCCTGGCCGCCGCCTTCTCGGTGCGCTCCGACGGCGCTTTCGCTCTGACCAGCGCGATCACCGTGCTCGGCTCCTTCGTCGCCGGCATGTTCATCCCGCTCGAGCAGATGGGCTCCTTCTGGGCGAAGATCGCGCCCTGGTCGCCCTTCTACGGCCTGTCGCGGATCGTCCGGACACCGCTGTACGGCTGGGACGGCTTCGAGTGGGCATGGCTCGCGAACTACGCAGCGTGGACCGCGTTCTTCGCGATCATCGCGGTGCGGGCCCAGCGTCGCGACACCGGCCGCTGACGGTCTTCGGATGACGAGGGCGAGGAAGAGGGCGGGGACGGGTTCAGCGGGTGATGCGCCGGGGGCGCCCCCGCCCTCGGGTACTCTCAACAGCGGAACAAACGAAGGACTCCGAAGTGAACGACCAGCTCACCCCTGCGAGTGCCGCAGCCGCCCCTGAGGCCGTTTCCTCCCCGGCTCCCGGGCGCAACATCGGTGCCGGCCCGGGCAAGCGCGCCAGGCGCGCCATTCCTCCGCGCGTCATCGCACTGTTCTGGTCCACCCCCTTCATCGTCTTCCTCGCCTACCCGATCATCGGCGCTGTTCAGGCGGGCCTGGACAAGCCGGGTCCGCTCCTGCTGCTCTCAGAAACGCTCGCCCTCGGCATCGTGTACATCGCGGCCTGGCTCGTCCTCGACTCCGCGCCGCGCGATGCCTCTCATTGGAAGCGCTACCTCGTCATGGTCGGGCTCATCGCCGCCCTCCAGGTCGTCATACTCGTGACGAATGCGCCATTCGGCGGCTCCGGCGCAGTGTTCCTGATCTGCTACCTCGTATCCCCCATGGCGCTGCTCAGCCCGCCGCGCTGGATGTTCCCGTCACTGGCGCTGGGCCTGGCTCTCGCGGCGGTTGAGATCCTCGTCCGGCCCTCCGAGGGCTACTTCCCTCTCGTCGTCATCCTCATGACGACGACCGTCACGGTCCTGTCGCGCCTGGCGATGGACCACGAGCGGCTCAAGGACGTCGAGACGAAGCAGGAGATCGCCCTGTCCCGCGAGCGTGAACGCGCGCGCATCAGTGCGGATCTGCACGACATCCTCGGCCAGACGCTCACCGGCATCACCGTCAAGGCGGATCTTGCCGGGCGTCTGCTCGACGCGGGGCGCGTTGACGAGGCGCGCGCCCAGCTCGACGACCTGACGGAGATGTCGCGTGCGGCCCTGAGCGATGTGCGCGACGTGGTGGCCGCGAATCGGACGCTGCTTCCGGACACGGAGATCGAGGCGGCGCGCGAGGTCCTCGAGACGGCTGAGGTGCGCTTGGTGGTGGTCCGCGAGGGCGAGCCGGCACCGGGCGCGCCCTCGACGCTCGTCGCCCACGTCATTCGCGAGGGGTGCACGAACACCTACAAGCATGCGGCAGCGACCGTCGTGACGGTGACCGTGCGCGCGGATGGGGTGTCCGTGGTCAATGACGGCGTGAAGCGGCGCGGGATGCCCGCCGTGAGGCGCGCAGTCGGGTCCGCCGCTTCGACCGGAGATGCCGGGGGCGGCGTCAGCCGAGAAGGCACGGGCCTGGACGGGCTGCGCGAGCGCGTCGGGTCGCGCGGAACTCTGACGTGGGGCGGCCAGGGCGATGCGTGGACGCTTGATCTTCGGCTTCACCAGGTAGGAGGCGCGTGATGAACACTGCGGGTACGGGCAGCGGCGCGGGTACGGGCCCGATCCGGATCGTGGTCGTCGACGATCAGACGATGGTGCGCGGAGCCCTGGCGACGCTGCTGTCGCTTGAGCCCGACATCGAAGCGTGCGGCCAGGCCGGTAACGGTGCCGAGGCTCTGGCTCTGCTGACCTCGCTGGTGCCGTCCTCGCCCGGCGGGGCCGCGGCGCCCGTCGACGTGGTGCTCCTCGACGTCGAGATGCCCGTGATGGACGGGATCACCGCCTGCGCGGCGATCCGTGCGCGCCACCCGGCCGTGCGCGTCCTCATGCTGACGACATTCGGTCGGCCGGGGTACGTTCAGCGTTCGCTCGATGCGGGAGCCACGGGTTTCGTCGTGAAGGACGCCCCTTCGGCGCAGCTCGCCGATGCCGTGCGGCGCGTGGCTTCGGGATTGAAAGTCCTCGACCCGACTCTCGCCCTCGAAACCCTGGAAAGGGGCGCCTGCCCGCTCACCGATCGGGAGATCGAGGTTCTTCGCGCGGTCGCGGACGGCGGGATGATCGCCGATATCGCCTCCGAGCTCGGCCTCTCGCAGGGGACCGTCCGCAACCACGTGTCCTCGGCGATGCTCAAGACCTCCGCGCGGACCCGTGCCGAGGCCGTGCGCGTCGCGACGGAGAACGGGTGGTTGTAGGCGGCTGCTCCCATCGGCTGGCACCAACTCGATCATGAGAGGCCTTCAGGGCGTGATTTCCGCAGGTTTCCGCATCCAGATACCGATTTGTCGCCAGGTGTCCCTACTGGGCCGGGCAGGACGCGAGGACCTTCGCCATCGCGTCGCGCTCCCGCGCCGTCACCGACAGGCCCCAGGTCGACTTCACCTCGATCTGGCGGGTCACGTAGGCGCAGCGGAAGTCCGCGTTCGACGGCAGCCACTGATCCGCCGATGAGGCGCCCTTGTCCTGGTTCGCCTGCCCGTCGACCGCGAGCAGGTTCGCCGGGTCGTTCGCGAAGCGCTGGCGCGTCGGCGCGTCCCACGCCCAGGCGCCCGAACGCCACGCGTCCCCGAGCGCCACGACGTGATCGATCTGGACGAGCGCGGACGTGTCCTGACCGCGTTGGAACTCGATGACGGACCCCGTGTAGGGCTCGGCGAGGGTCCCGGACAGGACCACGCAGTCGTGCGTGCCCGGCTTGAAAACCGGTCGGGCCAGATCGCGGGCGAGGATGTCATTGCGGGTGTCGCAGCCGTTGCGGTCCTCGTCCGCCCAGGCCTGCCCGAAAGCCCCCCTGTCGTATTCGGGGATCTCCTCACCGGCCCCCTCGCGCAGGCCGAGGCCCATGAGCAGCTGACCGTCAGGAGTGGCCGCGACATCCTCGAGGGAAGCGGACGCGCCCGGCAGCCGGCCTTCGCTCAGGTCCTTCCACAGCTTCGCGGCCCCCTCAGGCGCACCGGGGACGAGGAACCAGGCGAGCAGTGCGGCGGCGAGGAGCACGACCAGGGCATCGCCGATCGTCGGCCCCTTCTTCCGTTTGCGTCGCGTCACCCTCGTCCCCTTCCCGTCCGCGCGTCCCGCCTCGGCCTGCGCGTCGCTTCAGCCCGCGCGCGCCGCAGCGCCCGCCGCTGCGGGCTCTTCCTTCCAGACCCGATTCTCACCCTCACCACCGGCATCTGCGGCCCCGCCCTCGTCCGCCTGTGGATCACCCGTGCAAGACGAGCGCTCCGCGCCCGATCGGGCGCGCAGAAGCCGCACCCCTCCGCTCACGCCCTCGGCGCGCAGCGGGCCGCGCTCCGCCTGAACAGGGGGCGGAGGATCAGCCCCTCCGCCTCCTCAGCGCCTCCTTGGCGAAGAAGACGGCGATGATGATCAGGGTGAGCACCGTCATCGAGACGAGCTGGGCCCTCGCCACCGGATTCCAGGCCATGATCCCGCCGACACCGACCAGGGCCGCGAGCACCAGGCGCGGCAGCCACGGCCAGCCCGGCGCGCGCAGCGCGATCGCGCCCTCGGCCTCCAGGACCGGATGGAGGCGCACCTGGGCGACGAGGATGAACACCCAGATGATGAGGAGCACCATGCCGACCGCGTTGATGAGGATCCCGAGGAGCTGGGACGGCAGCAGCCAGTTGAGAGCCACGGACACCAGGGAGAAGAAGATCGACACCCACACCGCGCGCCGCGGGGTCCGCCCCCGGGCGATGTCGCCGCCCGCGCCCTGGGAGGCCACGAGCCCTAGAC
>NZ_JBNOYB010000086.1:0-57359 GCF_050312375.1 Schaalia sp. | reverse complement strand
CGGGCGGGCCGACAGCTCCTGACCGTTCGAGGAGACGACCCATCCTTCGGGGGCGTCGACGGTGAAGCTCCACCGGGCCTTCATGTCCGGCTGGTCGAAGCAGGGCCAGGCGCGATGCGCATCATTCGGCTCGAACTGCGTGTAGAGGTAGACGCGCGCGTCCTCCGGATCGACATAGCGGTGCAGGCCCTCCCCCGAACGGGAGTAGGCGCATCGGGCCACGACCTCGACGACCGCGTCGCGTCCGAGGGGCAGGCCGCTCACATGGAGGCGTTCGTCTTCGAAGACGATGGGACGGGCCTCGCCGTCGACGCTCAGTCCGAGCGCTTCGCCCGCGAGATCGATGAAGGTCTGCGGGGCCCGGGCCCTCAGCACGAAGGTCGAGCGGACCGTGTAGGCGTCGGCCCTCGAGTCCGCTGCTGAACGCAGGTCGATCTGGACGCGCACGGAATCCAGGACGATCGCTTCGGAACGTTCACGCGCTTCGGTCATCGTGAGAACTCGCATGTCTGAGAGTCTACGGAAGAACCCTTCGCGCCCGCGGTACGAAGCGGGCGGGTCCGGTCACGGCGAAGGTAGAGTACGGGCATGACTTCAGTGGTAGACATCCGACCCGCCGTCGCTCCCCTCCCCCTCCCCCGGGCCCTGGAAGGCGTTTCGGTCGAGGCCCTGTTCGGCCCTTCGGGCGAGCCCATCGCACTCGAGGACGCGGGCGCCGTCGAGGTGCGCGGCGTCACCGTCTCCTCGAACGACTGCGACCGGGACTGGATCTTCGTGGCGATTCCCGGCCTCACCCAGCACGGGGTCCGCTTCGCGCACGCGGCGAAGACGGCGGGAGCCGCGGTGCTCGTCACGGATGCCGAAGGCGCGGACATCGCTCGGGGAATGAGCCTCGGACTGCCGATCGTCGTGTGCTCCGACCCGCGCTCGGCGACCGCTGCGATCGCGAGGACCGTCTACGGCTCGCCCGCCTCGCGCCTGACCACGATGGCGGTGACGGGGACGAACGGCAAGACGACGACCTCCTTCCTCATGCGGGCCGCCCTCGGCGTCCACCACCCCGACGCGAGTCTGTGCGGAACGGTCGAGACCCGGATCGGGGACCTCAGGTTCCGCTCCGATCAGACGACGGCGGAGTCGCCCGTCGTCGAGAGGTTCCTCGCATCGACCCTCGAGAAGGGGCTCGGCGCGGCCGTCGTGGAGACGAGCTCCCACGCCTTGAGCTTCGGCCGTGTCGACGGGATCGTCTTCGACGTCGTCGGATTCACGAATCTGCAGCACGATCACCTGGACTACTACGGCGATATGGAGTCCTACTTCGCGGCGAAGAAGAGCCTCTTCACCCCCGAGCACTCGGCTCGGGGCGTCGTCTGCGTCGACGACGAGTGGGGCCGCCGCCTCGCTTCGGAGGCGGGCGTCCCCGTGACCACCGTCGCCGCCCTGTCGACCGGGGACGCCGATTGGCGCGTCGAGGACATCCACCCCGAGCGTTCGATCGGGAGGACCGTGTTCACCCTCGTCGATCCCGACGGGGACGGGCACCGGGTGGCGATGCCGATTCTCGGCGAGGTCAACGTCCAGAACACCGCGGTCGCGATCGTTGCGGCGGTCCAGCTCGGATACCCGGTCGATGACGTGATCCGCGCCGTCGAGGGGGCCGAGCAGATTCCGGGGCGCATGGAGAAGGTCAATCCCGAGCCGGGCGCTCAGCCGCTCGTCATCGTCGACTACGCCCACACTCCCGAGGCCCTCGAATGGACTTTGCGTTCGACGCGCGAGCTCACGGCCGGGCGCCTTCACATCGTCTTCGGCACGGACGGGGACCGGGACGCCTCGAAGAGGGAGATTCTCGCAGCCATCGCCGCCCGTGAGGCGGACGTCCTGTGGGTGACCGATGAGAACCCCCGAACCGAGGACCCCCAGGGGATCCGCGATTACCTCCTTCGGGGCATCGCCGCCGTCCGTCCGGCGCTCGAGGACGTCACCGAGATCCGGACGTGCCGCCGCGATGCGGTGCGGCGAGCGATTCTCGCGGCGGATGCCGGGGACACCGTGATCATCACGGGCAAGGGAGCCGAGTGGTATCAGGACATCGAGGGCATCAAGCACGAGTACAACGACGTGCCGGTGGCCCGTGAAGTCCTCGCCTACGACGTGCGCGCGCATCTGTGAGATCCGCCGGGACCCCGCCTTCACGCCGAGCCGGAGGCGCGCTCCCGGTAGGATGAACGGGTGATGGATAACGATTCCCCCCAGGTCCCCATGTCCGAGGACGATGAGCTTCGCGCATCCGCGATGCTCCGCGGACTCGAGCAGTTCGACCTCGACGAGGAGGATCTCGCGATCCTCTCGGGCGACGCCGATGACGCGGGGGGCGCCGATGACTCCTTCGGCCTGCCGGTCCTCGCGATCGTGGGACGACCGAACGTCGGCAAATCGACCCTCGTCAACAGGATCATCGGCCGGCGCGAAGCCGTCGTTCAGGACACCCCCGGCGTGACGCGCGATCGCGTCTCCTACCCCGCCGAATGGGTCGGCCGGGATTTCACCGTGGTCGATACGGGCGGCTGGGAGATCGACGTCAAGGGCCTCGACAAGTCTGTGGCCGACCAGGCGGAGATCGCCGTCGATCTCGCCGACGCCGTCCTCCTCGTCCTCGATGCGACGGTCGGCGTCACCGCCTCGGACGAGCGGATCGTCTCGATGCTGCGCGCGAAGGGCAAGCCCGTGGTCCTCGCGGCGAACAAGGTCGACTCCCCCATGCAGGAGGCCGATGCGGCGAGCCTGTGGAGCCTGGGCATGGGAGAGCCCTTCGCCGTCTCGGCCCTTCACGGACGCGGTACCGGCGACCTCCTCGATGCCGTGATGGAGGTTCTGCCCGAGGAATCGGCCGTCGCCACAGCGCTGCCCGAGGGCGGCCCCCGCCGCGTCGCGCTCCTGGGACGCCCGAACGTCGGGAAGTCCTCTCTGCTCAACGCCCTGGCCGGCTCCGAAAGGGTCGTGGTCAACGAGCTCGCGGGCACGACCCGTGATCCCGTCGATGAACTGGTCGAACTCGACGGCAGGCTCTGGTGGTTCGTGGACACGGCGGGAATCCGCCGGAAGATGCACAAGACGACGGGCGCCGACTACTACGCGTCCATCCGGACTCAAGCGGCCCTCGAGAAGGCCGAAGTCGCCCTCGTCCTCTTCGACGGCTCCGCGCCCCTGACCGAGCAGGACGTGCGCGTCGTGCAGCAGGTGGTGGACGCCGGTCGCGCCCTCGTCATCGTCACGAACAAATGGGATCTCGTCGACGAAGAGCGCCAGTCCGCTCTCAAGGCGGAGATCGAGCGGGAGCTCGTCCAGATCTCATGGGCGCCGCGCATCAATCTGTCGGCGAAGACCTCGTGGCACACGAACCGGATCACCAGGGCCCTCGACACGGCCCTGAACGGATGGGACACGCGGATCCCGACGGGCCGCTTGAACGCCTTCCTCGGCCAGCTCGTCGCAGCGCACCCCCACCCCCTGCGCGGGGGCAAGCAGCCCCGCATCCTCTTCGCCACGCAGGTCTCATCGAGACCGCCCCGTTTCGTCCTCTTCACGACGGGCTTCCTCGATCCCGCGTACCGCCGATTCATCGAGCGGCGCCTGCGCGAGGAGTTCGGCTTCGAGGGCACGCCGATCCAGCTGTCCATGCGCGTGCGCGAGCGCAAGCGCAAGTAGCCGCCCGAACGGCCCCGGCCCTCCCCCGCTTTCGCCGGGGAGGGCTCGTGTCATCCGCCCGCTGCGATCCCCTCGGCGCATGAACCGAGTCGGATGAGGGAATCGCCCTCGACGAGGATGGCTCCCCATCGCGTGACGGGCCGGTATCCGCGGATGTCCGTCCGGGCGAAGGCTGCGAACCACTGCGCGCCCTCACGGCCGTCGATGAGGAGAGCGGTTGCGATCGCGTCCGCAAGTCCCGCGTCCGGTCCGACGACCGTCGCTTGGCGCGCCTTCGCCGGGGCAGGGCCGCGGGCGGTGACGTGCCCGTCCTGGCGGGAGAATCCCGAGGTCGCGACGCCACCGCGAGCCCCGTCGAGGTCGTTCGGGTCGCCCGAGTCGAGGATCGCGCAGAGCGAAGCCGGAGCATCGGGGTTCTCGATGCCGATCCGCCACGGGCCGGCGGGCCCTCGGCCGCGGGTCGCGATGTCGCCCGCGGCGTTCACGCAGATGTCGCCAAGGCCGTACTCGACTGCGGTATCGGCGATCCTTCCCGCTCCCCATCCCTTGACGTAACCGGAGGGATCGAAGCCGCCGGGGGCCTTCCCCGCGTCGAATGCGCCGCAAGTGATCTGCCGCGCGCGCTCGAGGGCGTCGAGGACGCCGAGCATCTCGGCTTCATCGGGGTCCGCGGGATCGAGGCTCGCCGGGATCCGGGCTCCTGATCGCAGCGCGCTCGCGATCGAGTCCGGCCGCCATGTCGAGAAGATCCGGTCGATCCGCTCCGCTTCGGCGCGCATGCCGGGCAGGGCCGCATCGAGGAGCTGGCCGATCCGCTCGGCGCTATCGGCGTCGCAGGGGGCGTCGATCGTGATGATGGTCCCCCAGCATTCGATGAATCGGCGTGCGAGGCGCGTCTCAAGCATGGAAGCCCGCCTGGTCGAGCGCGGACTGGAGGGATTCCTTGAAGCCCTCGGAGGTGAAGGAGGCGCCGCTGATGGAGTCGACCTGAGCCGACTGGGCGGCGAGCGCTTCGGAGACGAGGGTCGGCGCGGCCTGCTGATTGATCCTTTGCGAGTGGTGGTCCGTCGGGAGTTGCACCCACGCGATGTCGCTGATCGCGCCGCCTAAGATCGTCACCTCGACCTGCATGGCGCCGTAGGGGCTCTGGTAGGCGCTTCCCGTGTAGGTGCCGTCGCTCGCCTCCGAGGAGGCGGTCGATCCGGCCGAGGGGGAGCCCGTCGAGGACGAGTCGGCGCTCGACGAATCGCTCGCGCCCTCGCCGGGGCTCGCCGGGCCCTGATCGCTCAGCGGGGTCGTGGCCGACTCGGCGCTCGTCTCCTCGACGGCCTCGACGCCCTCGGCGGACGAGGCGAGTTGCCGTCCGGCGGGGCTGAAGCCGAGGACAGCGACGAGTCCGGCGATGGTCGCGCCGGTCGCGAGGATCGCGCGGAAGGTGGGGGTGGGTGCGGTCATGATGTCCTCACATGTCGAAGGATTCGATGTGGATGCGATCGGCGGGTACGCCGAGGGCGCGGGCGGCGGCGCGGACGGAGTCGAGAAGGGCCTCGGGTCCGCATGCGTAGACGTCGATGGAGCGGGGGTCCCGAATCGAAGGGGCCAGGGAGGCAGCGTCGATCGGGTGCTGCGCCCTCGGGCCGATGAGGGTGCGGACGCGGAGGTTCGGGAGGGCATCGAGTGCGTCGAGCTCGGCACTGAGGGCGAGGTCTGCGATGTCGCGGCTGCGCACGAGGAGCTCGACCTGGTGGGTCGGGGCGAGGGATTCGGCGAGGGCGCGCATCGGCGCGATGCCGATGCCTCCTGCGATGAGGAGCGCGCGCGGGGAGCGCGCCTGCGAAGAGGTCATGACGCCGTACGGGCCTTCGATGAAGACGCGGGTGCCGACGGGCACCCCGGCCGTGAGGCTGGAGGCGTCTCCGAGCGCCTTGACGGTGATGCGGAGCATCGAGCCCGTCGGGGGTGCGGAGAGGGAGTAGGGGTGGCCTTCGAAGAAGAGCCCCCTGTGCCAGAAGCGGACGGTGAGGAACTGCCCGGCCCGGGCGCCGAGCGAATCGAGGCCGCGTCCCGAGATCCACACGGAACAGGCATCACGGGACTCGGCGACGACGGCCGCGACGCGGAAGTCATGAACGATCGAGGAACGGATCGGGACGATGACGCGCCAGATGAGGACTGCGACTCCGACTGCGGTGTAGAGCCCGACCCACCAGATCCGTCCGAAGCCGGAGAGGAAGGGGCCGCCTGAGAAGATCTGGTGGCCGAAGGCAAGCGCGATGCCGAGGTAGGCGTAGAGGTGGATCGTCCACCACGTCTGGCGCGCGAGGCGGCCTCGGATCCTCTTCCACGATGTGAGGCCGAGGGCGAGGAAGCATCCCGTGCCGGCGAGTGCGAGGAGGAGCCACTGGTCGCCCAGGATGAGCGCCCAGCCGTCGCGGATCCAGTCGCCGCCCCACACCGAGGCGGGGATGACGAGGACGACATGGACCACGACGAGCCAGAGGGCCCAGGGGCCGATGAGCTTGTGGGCGGCGACGAGGCGGTCCTGGCCGATCGCGCGCTCGATGAAGGGAGCTCTCGAGATGAGGAGGAATTCGACGAGGACGAGGTAGGTGCCGGCGCTGGCTGCGAGGCTCGAAACGGCGCTGAGGACGCCGGCGACGGTCAAGGTCAAGGGGCTCAGGGCCATGAGAGTCAGGCCGAGCGTGATTCCGAGGCCCGCGCCGCACAGTGCGACGAGCAGCGGATCGACGAAGCGCTTCGGCGGGGCGCCCGCGCTCCTTCTCGCTGCGCGCCCGGCCGTGCGCGCGAGATCGGGCAGCGCGGGCGAATACGGGAGGGGTGCTGTCATGAGAGCGAAGGTACGGGCGTCTCCTGTGCGCCCCGGGGTCGTGGACTGTGACTGGGCTATGAGACGGGCCGGGGATGAGCGGCAGCGTGGCGTCCCATGGCGTAGCTTCGGCTCTGTACCGCGAAGCCCTCGAACGCCTTGAGGAGTGCTGCCATGCTCACCTGGACGACGATTTCTTCTCCCCTCGGCGAACTCATGCTCATGGCGACTGAGAGTGGCATCGTCCGGGTCGCCTTCGAACGAGAAGGCTTCGACGCGGTGCGCGAAAGGGTCGCGGGGAATCTCGGAGTCGGGCTCGTCGAGGACTCCGCCCCATTCGCGAAGGCGCAGTCTCAGCTCGACGCCTACCTCTCAGCGGCCCGAAGGGGCTTCGATCTCCCCCTCGATTGGTCGTTGACAAGCGGATTCCACGGCGAGGTCGAACGCCTTCTCCCCTCGATCCCCTATGGTGAAACGCTCACCTACTCCCGGCTCGCCGCACTCGCCGGGCGCCCGAAGGCGCATCGGGCGGCGGCGAGCGCCTGCGCGCGCAATCCCCTCCCGATCCTCGTCCCCTGCCACCGGGTCACGCGTAGCGATGGAGGCCTCGGCGGCTACCTCGGGGGGATCGACGCGAAGCGCTTCCTGCTCGATCTCGAGAAGGGGAAGAGCCGCTGATGCCGAGCCCCTGAGGGGGAAGACGAGCTGCGCATGGGATTGAACGTCCGCCGCCAGGGCTGAGGCGATCCTAGGATTGGCCGCAGGCCGAACCCGTGCGGCCCGAAGCGGAGGAGTCGCGATGCCGAGCTCTGAGTCAGCGATCGTCGTGCGCAAGCTCGTGAAGAGTTTCGGGAGGGTCCGCGCCCTGCGCGGCCTCGACCTCGAGGTGCCGAGGGGGACGGTCACCGGCTTCCTCGGGCCGAACGGCTCGGGCAAGACGACGACGATCCGCATCCTCCTCGGACTCCTCAAGGCCGACGGCGGCGAGGCGCGACTGCTCGGGGGCGATCCGTGGAAAGACGCGGTGCGTCTGCATCGTTCCCTCGCCTATGTGCCAGGAGACGTCACCCTGTGGCCGAACCTCACCGGCGGCGAGGCGATCGACATCCTCATGCGCTTGGCTGGTCCCTTCGAGGAGGGGCGCAAACAGGCGATGCTCGAACGCTTCGACCTCGACCCGACGAAGAAGGCCCGCGCCTACTCGAAGGGCAATCGGCAGAAGGTCGCCCTGGTCGCCGCTCTGGCGTCCAGAGCCGAGCTCCTCATCCTCGATGAGCCGACGAGCGGACTCGACCCCCTCATGGAGGCGGCGTTCCAGGAGTCGATCCGCGAGCTGACCGCCGAGGGGCGCTCAGTCCTGCTCTCGAGTCACATCTTCTCCGAGGTCGAGTCTCTCGCCGATACGGTGACGATCATCCGCGAGGGCCGCACCGTCGAATCCGGGTCGATCACCGAACTCCGCCACCTCACCCGCACCCGGATGAGCGTCGGGCTCGACTCGGGCGTCGACGTCCTCGCCTCGATGCCCGAGGTCCACGACCTCATCGCCGAGGGCGCGCGCGTCTCCTTCTCGGTCGATGACGCCGACATCCCGCGGGTCCTCGCGGCCCTGGCGCCGCTCGGCCCCGCTTCGATCGTGGCGAACCCGCCCTCGCTCGAGGAGCTCTTCCTGCGCCACTACGGCGACGAGCTCACGGCGCGCGCGAACGCGGCGGGATCCCGATGAGCGCCCCGGCCCACGCCCTCGTGAGGACGACGGGCATCGGCGTCCCCGATCGGGCGATGGCGGGCTTCGGGACGGCCCTCGCTCTCGCGTGGCGGCGCAACCGCCTCCGGCTCGGCGCGTGGCTCCTCTCCCTCGTCGGGATGTACGCCTACATCGCCGCCTACTACGCCGACACCTTCACGACCGCGCGCGCCCTCGAGGACTATGCGGCGCTCTCGGCGACTCCCGGCATGAAGGCGATCACGGGCCTGTCGAAAGCGGCCGATACCCTCGGCGGGGCGGTGTGGACGAAGGGATGGATGACGATCGCCCTTTCACTCGCGATCGGATCGGTCTTCCTCATCACGAGGTCGGGGCGCGCCGATGAGGAGTCCGGCCGGAGCGAACTGCTGCGCGCGGGAGCCCTGGGCATCCGGGCCTGCTCCCATGCGAACGCGCTCCTCGTCGCGCTCCTCGCGGGGGCCGTCGGCATCGGATTGAGCGCCGTGTCGCTCCTGCAGGACCTCGATCCGGCGGGGACGGGGATCTCAGGCTCGCTCGTCCTCGGAGCCTCGACGAGCGGCATCGGCCTCATCGGACTCGGCGTCGGCGCCCTCGCCGGGCAGCTCGCGAGGACCTCCCGGGGAGCGAACGCGCTCGGCTCCGCGACGATCATCGCCTTCTACGTCCTCCGGATGATCGGCGATCTCGGGCCCGAGTGGCTGACGTGGCTCTCCCCGATCGGGTGGGGCGTGAGGATGCAGCCCTACGCGGACAACGATTGGGCCCCTTTCGCCCTCATGCTCGCCCTGGCCGCAGTCCTGCTCCTCCTCGCGCGGAGGATCGAATCGAGGCGCGACCTCGGCACCGGCCTCCTCCCCGAAAGACTCGGACGCGCCGGAGCGCCCGCTTTCCTCGCCTCGCCCCTCGGCCTCGGACTGCGCCTCCAAGGCAATGCGATCCTCGGCTGGACGCTCGCGATCGGCCTCTCAGGGCTGCTCTTCGGCTCGGTCGTCGAATCGATGACCTCTCTTCTCGACAATGCGGGCGGGAACGTCGACGCTCTCCTTCGCGGGAGCGGGGTGACGGCCCTCGTCAGCCTCCTCGTCTTGATGATGGGGCTCCTCACGATGATCTTCGCCCTTCAATCGGCCCTCACTCTGCGGGGCGATGAGGCGGGCGGGATCCTCGAAGCGCAGTTCGCGGGGGCGCTGTCACGGCGCCGATGGGCGCTCGAGCGCCTCCTCATCCCCGCGTGCGGTTCCGCACTGCTCCTCCTTCTCGGGGGCGGTCTTCTCGGCGCGGTGTACGGCGCGTCGATCTCGGACGCCTCTCAGGCGGGGGCGCTCGCGCTCGCCGCACTCGCCTACTGGCCGGCCGTGATGGTCTACGTCGGGATCGTCCTCGTCCTTTGGGCGTTCCTCCCCCGTCTCGCCGTCCCGATCTCCTGGTCGGTGGTCGCGGCGACATGCTTCCTCACGGTGTTCGGCGAGGTCTTCTCCCTCCCCCGGGGACTCCTCGACGCGCTCCCTCTCGCGGCGACGCCGTACATGCCGATGGAGTCCTTCGCTCCCCTTCCGCTGCTCGGGCTCGCGGCCGCGGCGCTGCTCCTCCTCATCATCGGCGTCGAGGGCTTCGCCCGCCGCGATCTCACGGGCGCTTGATCGGATCCGGCGGGATGTCCCCGCCGGGGGCACCCGACCCCGGGCAAGGTGCGCTGGGTCATGAGCTGTTCACGTCATTGAGCGATTATCAGCGCGCTCCTTCCCCTCGTGAGCGCCCGCGCTGAAAGGGGCAGCCGCGCGTTGACGGGTCCGGGCCCGAGTCCGTGCAGTGAGCGGAACGATCACGTGGGACATCACCGGAACGATCACCCGGGACACCAAACATCCCGAACATGAAAGAAGTCCCAGGACATTGCCGGAACAATGCCCTGGGACACCACACGAGTCGGGCTGGCGGGATTTGAACCCACGACCCCTTGACCCCCAGTCAAGTGCGCTACCAAACTGCGCCACAGCCCGTATTCAGTTCGTCGCTCACCGCGACCAGATGATGATAGCCCAGGCAGGGCGTGCAACGCCAATCGGCCGCACCGCGCCGTTTCGCTGATTCGCCGCAGTTCGGAGGCAATATGATCGAAGTCATGTCGACGACCTCGCGCCTCGTGACCCCGTGGGGCGAGGACCTGCCGGAAATCCCCCTTCCCGAATACCCCAGGCCGATGCTCCGCCGCGCTCAGTGGCGCTGTCTCAACGGGCCGTGGCGCTACGCCGTCACGCCCATGACCGACCTCGGATCATCGGGAACGGCCGAACCGCACGTCGAGGCGTGGGATGGCGACATCCTCGTCCCCTTCGCGATCGAGACCCCGGCCTCGGGGGTCGAGCGCGCACTGAACCCGGACGAGTTCCTCCACTACGAGCGCGAAGTCGAGATTCCCCGGGCGTGGCGGGGACGGAGGATCGCGATCAACTTCGAGGCAGTCGACTATCGCTGCGCGGTGTGGATCGACGGCGCGCTCGTCGGAACGCACCGAGGCGGATACCTGCCCTTTTCAGTGGAAGTGCCGGACTCCGGGCGTGAAACGATCCGCCTCCGAGTCGGAGTCGCGGACCCGAGCGATTCGGGACGCCAACAGCGCGGGAAGCAGGCGCTCGCACCTACGACGATCTGGTACCGGGCGACCTCGGGAATATGGCAGACCGTGTGGATGGAGCCCCTGCCCGACAACCCCCTCACAGGCGTGAGGGTCCGGACCCACGACGATCTCGAAACCGTCGAGCTCTTGGTGACGACACGATCCGAAGGGGTTCCCGTCAGGGGCGTCATCGAGGTCCCGGGAGGAGACGACCTCGCCTTCGAGTGCACCTCCGGCGCTCCTCGCACGATCCGCATCCCCGATGCGCATCCGTGGACCCCCGACGATCCCCACCTCTACCGCCTGCGCCTCGAAACCGAAGACGACGAGGCCGAATCCTGGTTCGGAATCCGCACCGTCAAGATCTCAGATCCCGCCCCGAAGGGCGCCCTCCCCAAGAAGAAGCGCAGGTCCGGGCAAGGGCGGTGCATCCTCCTCAACGGGAGGCCCTTCCTCCTCAACGCGCCCCTCGACCAGGGGTATTGGCCCGAATCCGGAATGACGGCGCCCTCCGAGGACGCGCTCGCCTTCGACCTGCGAACGATGAAGGAGATGGGGTTCAACGGCGTTCGCGTCCACATCAAGGTCGAGTCCCGCCGTTTCTACCACCTCGCCGACCGGCTCGGCCTCGTCCTCGTGCAGGACGCAGTCTCCGGGGGCAAAGCGCCGCTCAACATCAAGATGTCCGGAGTCATCCAGGCCCTCGACGTCTCGAGCCCGGATCGCTCGCGCCTCTTCGCCTGGCGCACGGGGCGCAACCGGATCGAGGACCGGCGCGAATTCCTCTCCGAGTGGGTGGCGACGATCCGTCATCTCGAAGCCCACCCGTCGATCCTCGTGTGGGTGCCTTTCAACGAAGGATGGGGGCAGTTCGATGCGCGCGCGGTCGATGCGCTCACCCGCGAGAGCGATCCGACCAGGCTCGTCGACGCGGCTTCCGGCTGGTTCGACCAGGGCGGCTCCTGCGGCGACTTCCGATCCCGTCACCGTTACGTCCTCAAACTCGTAGCGCCGACGCGCCGCGATCCCAGGCCCTACTACCTCTCCGAGTTCGGCGGGCTCAACCTCGCCGTCGAAGGCCATACCCGCGAGGGCCTTCTCCCCTTCGGCTACGGCTTCCACGACGACGCCGAATCCCTCGCACGGGCTCTGACGTCCCTCTATCGCGAGCAGCTCATCCCGCTGGTGCGCAAGGGGCTCACTGCGGCGACCTACACGCAGCTGTCCGACGTCGAGCAGGAGACGAACGGACTCATCACCTACGACCGCCGGATCGTGAAGATCGATTCCGCGCTCGTCGCGCGGCTCAATTCCGAACTCCGCACGGCGTTCGCGGACGCGAATCCGGCGTGAGCGGCCGTCGGCGAAGGGCCCAGGTCCCCGCCCGCGGGAGATGGGAGAATTCCCCCATGACGAATCTGTCCCAGCGGGCCCTCAACTTCCAGCCCTTCTACGCCATGGCCGTGGCCGCGCGGGCCGGCCGACTCGCCGAAGAAGGCGCCGATGTCATCCGCCTCTCCCTCGGCGAGCCCGACTCCGGGGCTCCGCCGAAGGTCCTCGAGGCGCTCGAGAGGATCGGCGCGGAACAACGGCCCCTCCCCTACACGGACGCCCTCGGCCTGCCCGCCCTCCGCGAGGCGATCGCGAAGCGGTACCGGGAGCTCCACGGTCTTGAGATCGCCCCCGAACGCGTGTGCGTGACCGCGGGCGCTTCCGCCGCCCTTCTCCTCATCTCGGCCGCCCTCGTCGATCCGGGAGACGAGGTCCTCCTCGGCGATCCCTCCTATCCGTGCAATCGTCAGTTCCTCGCGGCCTTCGGCGCCGATGTCCGTCTCATCCCCACGAGCCCCGCGAGCCGTTTCCAGCTCGATGCGGATCTCGTCGAGAGCAATTGGAGCGAGAAGACGCGCGGCGTCCTCCTCGCCTCGCCCTCGAACCCGACGGGCACCTCCGTTCCGCCTCAGGAACTCGGGAGGATCTGCGATTTCGCAGCGCGTCATGGCGGATGGCGCGTCATCGATGAGATCTACCTCGAGCTCGCCGACGACCTTCCGGGAGGGGGCCGCCCGGCGACGGCGCTCACCATCGATCCGGGAGCCGTCATCATCTCGAGCTTCTCGAAGTACTTCGGCATGACGGGGTGGCGCCTCGGTTGGACGATCGTCCCCGAGGACATGATCGAAGCCGTCGATCGTCTCTCGCAGAACCTCCTCATCTGCGCTCCGACGCCCGCCCAGATCGCCGCGCTCGAATGCTTCACGCCGGAGTCGCTCGCGTGGTGCGAGGAGCGCCGGGAGCTGTTCTCGCAGCGCCGACGCGCTGCGACATCGGCGCTTTCCGAGCTCGGCCTGACGGTGCCCGTCGCTCCGGACGGGGCCTTCTACGTGTACTTCGACGTTACGAGAACCGGCATGAGCGCCGACGAGTTCTGCACGCGGGCCCTCGAAGAATGCCACGTCGCCCTCACCCCGGGCCGTGACTTCGGGCCGCTCACGGCGGATACGCACGTGCGGCTGTCATGCTCGGCCTCGATCGAGGACATCGAGGAGGGCATCGCCCGCCTCGCCCCGCTCGTCGCGGGCTGAAGGGGCCGGCAGCGCCGCTCCGGCGGCACCGGTGAACGGAACGCGCGACGGCCCCGGAGCGCTCGGCAGTGCCCGCTCGGGAGTGCTCAGCACGCGGGGCCGTCGGCCTGCGAAGCGGGGCGTCAGCGCCCTGCGCGCGCCTCGAGGTCCTGATCGACGAGGGCGAGGACCGCCTGCGTCACCCCGTCGATCCCCAGGCCCGTCGAGTCGACGACGACGACCCCTTCGGCGGGCGTGAGGAATTGGGAGACGGTGGAGTCCGCTTCATCGCGCTTCGTGATCTGCTCGCGCACCGCTTCCATGAGCTCCGGCGTCGCCCGCCCGTGCAGCTCGATCGTGCGGCGGCGCAGGCGCTCCTCCTCGTCGGCGAGGAGCAGGACGCGGACATCGGCATCGGGGCACACGACCGTCGTGATGTCGCGCCCCTCGGCGATCATCCCCGAGCCGCGTTCGCGCGCCTCCATCATGCGGCGCCGCTGCTCGACGGCCATCCAGCGGCGAACGCTGAGATTCGTGGACACCTTCGGGATGGCCAGGGCGATGCGCGGTTCGCGGATCGCCCGCGTCACGTCGATCCCGTCCACGCGGTAAACAGGGGCGTCGGGGTCCGCGTGCATCTCAAGGGGCATCGCATCGGCGGCGGCGCGCACGGCCGCCTCATCGTCGAGGTCGATGCCCCTGTCCAGCGCGAACCACGTGAGGGCCCGGTACATCGCACCGGTGTCGAGGTAGCCGATCCCGAGCCTGCGGGCAAGCGCCTTGGAGATCGTCGACTTGCCCGAGCCCGCCGGCCCGTCGATCGCGATCGTCATGCCCGAACGGGCGATCCTGAGCCGTCTGAGTGCATCGTCCATGAGCTGAGCCTTCCTGGGAGTTCCTGCCCGGCGCTTCAGAGCGCGTGCGTGATGAGGCGCCATCCGCGCCTTTCGAGTTCGGTCTCGGCGGCCGCGATCCTCGACGGGTCGACGCAGAGCCTCGCCAGGCCGACGGCCTGGCCCGCCGAGTGCTCCAGCACCAGGTCTTCGATATTGACGTCGATCTCGCCCAATTCGGTGAACAGTCGCCCGAGCTCGCCCGGCTCGTCGGGAATGAGGACTTCGAGCTCCGCATAGCGCCTCGGCGCGCCTCCGTGCTTGCCCGGGATCCGAGCGACGCCGGCGTTGCCCGCCTGCATGACGCGATTGACGGCTCCCACGCTTCCGCCGCGCAGGGGGCCGCGTTCGGCCGCCGCGTGAAGGTGGACGAGAAGATCATCGAGGTCGTCCCGGACGTGCTCGAGCACCTCGACGACCGGACCGGCGTTGCCCGCGAGGATCGCCGTCCACAGACGGGGGTCGGAGGCGGCGATCCTGGTCGTGTCCCTCAGGCCCTGACCCGCGAGGCCGAGGCTTTCGCCGCGCGCCTCGACGAGGCGGGCCGCCAGCAGCGAGGAGAGCAGCTGCGGCACGTGGGAGACGAGGGCGACCGACTCGTCATGGGTCGCGGCATCCATCTCGATCGGCACCGAACCCACGTCCGTTGCGAGGGTGCGCGCGACGAGGACGGCTGCGGCATCGGTGTCCGGGTGGGCGACGACGACCCAGGGCCGTCCGTAGAAGAGATCGGCGTCGGCGCCGCCCGCACCGGACCTTTCACGACCCGCCATCGGATGGCTGCCGACGTAACGGCGCGCGAGGGCGGGGTCGTCCGCGGCGGCTGCGAGGACGCCCTCGACGACGGCCGACTTCACCGAGGCGACGTCTGTGACGACCGCGCCGGGGAATTCCTTCAGCGCCTCCACGACGCACAGGTCGGCGACGTCGGGCGGCGCCGCAACGACGACGAGACGGGGATCGGCGTTTACGGCCTCGGCGAAGGGCGTGCCCGCGCCGATGTCCTGGGCGAGCCGCAGCGCCGTCGGCGAGGTGTCCCGGAGCATGACCTCGACGCCCCCGGCCCGCAGTGCGAGGCCGAGGGATGCTCCGAGAAGGCCCGAGCCGATGATGAGCACGGGCCCCCGCGTGGCGAAGGGGCGTGAGGGGGCGCTCACAGGCCGACGGTCGAGTAGAGGGCCTTGAGGGCGTTCCCCTTGACGCGGCGGGAGGTGCCCTGCTGGAGGTTGCCGAGGCGGATCGGGCCGAAGGCCGTGCGGACGAGTTCGCGGACCGGGTAGCCGACCTCGGCCATCATGCGTCGGACCAGGCGATTACGGCCTTCGTGGACGACGATCTCGACCGTCGTGATCTCGCCGTAGGTGTCGACGACGCGGAAGGAGTCGACTTTGATCGGGCCGTCCTCCAGCTCGATGCCGTCCATCAGGCGCCGCTTCACATAGGGCTTGACTTCGCCGTGGAGTCGCGCGACGTAGGTCTTGGGCACTTCGTAGCTCGGGTGCGTGAGGCGGTTCGCCAGCTCTCCGTCATTGGTCAGCAGCAGCAGGCCGGAGGTGTCGATATCGAGTCGGCCCACGTGGTACAGCCGCTCCGGGTAGTCCACGATGAGGTCGGACAGGGTGGGCCGTCCCTCCGGGTCGCTCATCGTCGACACCGTGCCGACCGGCTTGTTCACGGCAAGGACGACGTGGCGCGTCTCATCGAAGAAGACGCGCTCGCCGTCGACGTGAACCGCCTGGGTCGTCGGGTCGATGCGAATGCCCTGCGAGCGCACCACCTGACCGTCGACTTGCACCCGGCCGTCCTCGATGAGCTGCTCGGCGGCGCGGCGCGACGCGACGCCGGCCTGCGACAGGGCCTTCTGCAGACGGATTCCGCCCTCGACGTAGGGATCGTTCCTCACAGCTGTTCCTCCAGTTCGTCCAGCTCCTCGCCGGTCGGTAAGTACGGCGCCAAGGGCGCCAGGTCGTCGAGGGACGCGAATCCCATCTTCTCGAGGAACTCGCGCGTGGTGCCGTACAGCCTGGCGCCCGAGTCGGATTCCCCGACCTCTTCGACAAGTCCCCTTGTCACTAGGGTACGCACCACGGCGTCCACGTTCACGCCTCGAATATGCGAGATGCGCGACCTTGAGATCGGTTGCCGGTAGGCGATGACGGCCAGGGTCTCGAGGGCGGCCTGCGACAGACGCGATTGAGCGGTGCCGACGATGAAGCGTCCGACGAGGCCTGCCCATTCTCGGGCGGAGTAGATCCGCCAACCGCCGGCGTTCTCGCGGAGTTCGAATCCGGCCCGGCGCCCTCCGCCCTCGCCCCGGTACAGGGCGGCGAGGGCGCGCAGCGCCGACTCGGCCTCCTCGACATCGATGCCGAGGGCGTCGGCGAGGTCGAAGGCCGCGACGGGCTCGCTCACGACCATGAGAATCGCCTCCAAGGGGGCGAAGAGTTCTGCGGATTCGTGCGGTTCAGCCATCAGCGCTCCCCTGTTGTCCCGGCTCTTCAGTGGCATCGATGTCGGAGAAGTCGACGTCTTGCGCGTTCCCGCCCGTCCATACGAGGACGAGCTCGCCCAGGGGCTCGTCCTGGGCGACGTCGAGGGCGCGCCTTCGATAGAGCTCGAGGACGGCGAGGAAGCGGGAGACGACGACGGGAGTGGTGGCGGCGTCCTCGATGAGCCCGCGGAAGGTCATCTTGCCGAGCCGGGCGAGTCTTTCGACGACGATTCTGGCCTGCTCGCGCACGGGCACGACGGGATCGTGGAGGTGGGCGGTGACCACGTGCGGCTCGGTCGAGCTGAAAGCCGCGGCGGCGGCCCGGACGAGGTCCAGCGGGCTCGCCGTCCATACGAGTTCGGGCAGCAGGGCGGCGAACTGCGGTTCCAGGGGCACGGCCCGTGGGATGAATCCCGCGTTCTCCTCGAGGGAGGCCGCGATCTGCGCCGATGCGCCCTTGAAGGCCCGGTATTGCAGGAGCCGGGTGAAGAGCAGATCGCGCGCCTCCAGGTCCTCGACCGCGAGTTCGCGATCGATCTGGGTACTGGGGAGCAGGCTCTGCGCCTTGAGGTCGAGCAGGGTCGCGGCGACGACGAGGAACTCCGTGGTCTTGGACAGATCCGGGAACATCCGCATATGCGCGATGAACTCATCGGTGACCTCAGCCAGGGCCACTTCGGTGATGTCGAGCCGCTTGCGCGTGATGAGCTGGAGGAGCAGATCGAAAGGGCCCTCGAAGACGTCGAGGGCGACGTGGAAGTCGTCGATCGCCCCTTGACGGGCCTCGGCCTCAGGCGGCGTCACCACGGGCGATGAGTTCCCTGGCGAGCCGGCGGTAGGCGCGGGCCCCGGCGTGGTTGGGCGCATAGGTCGTGATGGGCTCGCTCGCGACGCTCGCATCCGGGAATTTCACGGTCCGACCGATCCTCGTGGTGAAGACGAGATCCCCGAAGGCCTCATCCAGGCGGTCGAGCACCTCGCGGGAGTGCAGGGTGCGCGAATCGACCATGGTCGCGACGATGCCGTCGATCTTCAGGCGGGGGTTGATGCGATCGCGGACGGTCTCGATCGTCTCGACGAGCAGCGCCACGCCGCGCAGGGCGAAGAACTCCGCTTCAACGGGCACGATCACGCCGTGGGCGGCCGTGAGGGCGTTGACCGCGAGGAGGCCGAGGGAGGGCTGGCAGTCGATGAGGATCACGTCGTACTGGTCCTCGAGATGGCGGAGCACCCTGGCGAGCGCGGACTCTCGTGCGACTTCGTTCACCAGTTGCACTTCCGCGGCGGACAGATCGATGTTCGCCGGGATGATGTCGAGCCCCTCGACGCTCGTGCGGCACACCGTCGCTTGGACATCGGCCTTCGAGTTCATGAGGAGGGTGTAGATCGTGTCCTCCATCTCCAGGGTGTTGATCCCCAGACCGACCGAGGCCGCGCCCTGCGGATCGAAGTCGACGATGAGGACGCGTCTGCCGTACTCGGCGAGGGCCGAACCCAGATTGATGGTGGTGGTCGTCTTCCCGACGCCGCCCTTCTGGTTGCACATCGCGATGATCCGAGCCGGCCCGTGCCCGGCGAGGGGCGCTGGGATCGGGAAGTCATCGGGGTTCTGACCGATCTCACCGGGCAATGCGAGCTGCACGTCGTTCGTCACATTGCGATTCTAGGTCATTGAGGATGCGTTTCACCCGTCGCGAGCGCTCTGGGATGGCTCGAGCGGTAGACCTCGAGGAGCATCGTCGGAGTCACCTTCGTGTAGATCTGGGTGGTTTGGACCGAAGCGTGGCCCAGGAGCTCTTGGACATCGCGGATCGAGGCGCCGCCTTCGAGGAGATGCGTTGCGAAGGAATGACGGAGCGTATGGGGCGACACGCGCCCGTGGAGGCCGGCGGCGTCGGCCGCCTTCTGAATGATCTCCCATGCGCTTTGGCGCGAGAGGGGGGCGCCGCGGGAATTGAGGAAGACGCTGGGCGTGCCCCGTCCCTTGCTCGCCAGGGAGGGCCGGGCCCGGACGAGGTAGGCGGCGAGGGCGTCCTGGGCCATCGATCCCAGCGGGACGAAGCGCTCCTTGCGTCCCTTCCCGTAGAGGCGCACGACGGGGGTTTCGTCATCGAGGTCGAGGTCGTCGATCGTGAGCCCGAGGGCCTCGGATACCCGGGCGCCCGTCGCGTAGAGCACTTCGAGCAGGGCCGCGTCCCTGAGGGCGCACGCGTCGTCGCCGAGTCGGGCGGCCTTGAGGAGGGCGTCTACCTGATCGATGGAGAGCGCCTTGGGCAGTCTCATCCCCTGCTTGGGAACGTGAAGGCCCGCCGCCGGATCGTGCGCAGCGACGCCCTCGGTGATGAGGAACTTGTGGAATCCGCGGATCGCGGCCGATGCCCTGGCGACGGTGGAGGGGGCTGCGGGCCTGCCGGTGAGGACTCCGGAGGCGAAGTCGGCGAGGTGGCGTTCGACGTCCTGGGGGCCGACTGCGGCGGGCGTCCTGATTCCGCGTTTCTCGAGGTCGGCGCGATAGCGGTCGAGGTCGCGGCGGTAGTTCGAGAGGGTGTGGGGCGAAGCGCCCTTCTCGATCCGCAAGTGGCTGAGCCACTCGCGTTGCAGCTCCTCGAACTCGTTCACACGACGACGATACCGCGGAGGCCGAAGGGCACGGGTGCGCGGCGGTGCGTGGGCGTACGATCACACTGAGGTAGCGCTGGATCTGCCCGCTCCATTTTCGCTTTTCTTTCGCTACACTTTCATAAGAAAACACCCTGCTCCGAAGAAGGGGCCCGATCCGGCTGGAGGCCGATGTGACACTCAAGTGGGACGAACTCGACGACCGCGCGGTGAAGACCGCGAAGATCCTCGCGGCGGACGCCGTCGAGAAGGTCGGCTCCGGACACCCCGGCACCGCGATCTCCATCGCGCCCGCCGCCTACCTCCTCTTCCAGAAGCACCTGCGCATCGATCCGAAGGATCCGAAGTGGCTGGGCCGTGACCGCTTCATCATGTCGGCGGGGCACTCCTCCCTCACCCAGTACTGCCAGATGTACCTCGCGGGCCAGACCCTCGAGCTCGACGACCTCAAGGCCCTGCGCACGCGCGGCTCCCTCACCCCGGCCCACCCCGAGTACGGGCACACCGCGGGCGTCGAGATCACCACCGGTCCGCTCGGCACGGGCATCGCCTCCGCCGTCGGCTTCGCCATGTCGGCGCGCCGCTCCCACGGCCTCTTCGATCCCGAGACCCCGATGGGCCAGTCCCCCTTCGACCACTACGTCTACGTCATCGCCGGTGACGGCTGCCTCCAGGAGGGCGTGGCCTCGGAAGCCTCGTCCCTGGCGGGGACCCAGAAGCTCGGCAACCTCATCCTCCTGTGGGACGACAACCACATCTCTATCGAGGACGACACGAACATCGCCTTCACCGAGGACGTCCTCAAGCGCTACGAGGCCTACGGGTGGCACACCCAGCGGGTCGACTGGCTCTCCGAGGACGGCTCCTACTGCGAGGACGTCACCGCCCTCGACGCCGCCATCGAAGCCGCGAAGGCCGAGACCGACAAGCCCTCGATCATCGCCCTGCGCACGATCATCGGCTGGCCCACCCCCGGCAAGCAGAACACCGGCGGCATCCACGGATCCAAGCTCGGTGACGAGGCCCTGCGCGGACTCAAGGAGGCCCTGGGCGCCGATCCCGATGCGATGTTCGGCGTCGACGAGGAAGCGGTCGCGCACGCCCGCGCGAACGTCGCCGCGCGCACCGAACAGGCCCGCACCGAATGGGACGCCCGTTTCGCCCAGTGGAAGGCCGCCAACCCCGAGCGGGCCGAACTCCTCGACCGCGTCCTCGACAAGAAGCTCCCCGAGGGCTGGGAGACCGCGCTCCCCAGCTTCGAGGCGGGCAAGGCCGTCGCCACGCGCTCGGCATCGGGCAAGGTCATCGCCTCCCTCGCCGATGCGCTCCCGGAGGTCTGGGGCGGTTCCGCCGACCTGGCCGGATCGAACAACACGATCATGCCCGGACAGCCCTCCTTCATCCCCGCCGAGTACTCGACCGGTGCCTTCCAGGGCGACGCCTTCGGCCGCAACCTCCACTTCGGCATCCGCGAGTTCGCGATGGGCGCCATCATGAACGGCATGGCGGCCGACGGCCTCACCCGCCCCTACGGCGGCACCTTCTTCGTGTTCTCCGACTTCATGCGCGGAGCGGTCCGCCTGGCCGCGCTCATGGATCTTCCCGTCACCTACGTGTGGACCCACGACTCGATCGGCGTGGGCGAGGACGGTCCGACGCACCAGCCGGTCGAGCACCTCGCCGCCTACCGCGCCATCCCGAACCTCGCGATCGTGCGACCGGCCGATGCCAATGAGACCGTCGTCGCCTGGAAGACGGTCCTCGAGAAGGCCCACCCGGCCGCGCTCATCCTCTCGCGCCAGAACCTGCCGGTTCCCGAGCGCGGCGAAGGCGCCCTCGCCTCCGCCGAGGGACTCGCGAAGGGCGCCTACGTCCTCGCCGATGCCGAGGGCGAGCCGGACGTCATCCTCATGGGATCCGGCTCCGAGGTCCAGTACGCGCTCGAGGCCAAGGACCTCCTCGCGGCCGAGGGCGTGAAGGCCCGGGTCGTCTCCGTGCCCTGCATGGAGTGGTTCGACGAGCAGTCCGCGGAGTACAAGGAGTCCGTCCTGCCCGCGGCCGTCAAGGCCCGCGTCTCGGTCGAGGCCGGTATCGCGATGCCGTGGCGTGCCCTCGTCGGCGATGCCGGCCGTTCGGTGTCCCTCGAGCACTTCGGCGAGTCCGCATCCGGCGATCTCCTCTTCGCCGACTACGGCTTCACCGCCGAGAACGTCGTCGCAGCGGCCAAGGAGTCCCTCGCCGCGGCGAAGTGAGGTCCGGCTGCTCGAGCCGTCTTTGCGGCCCCGTCCTCGATTCACGAGGGCGGGGCCGACCCCCATCCCCGCCGGGCGCGCGCCTCCTCCCCCCGCTGATCCCCCGGCCTCGTCTGTCCTCATCCGGCCTCGAGTGCCGCCCGTTCTTTCCACAGGCGCGTCGATCCCTCCCCTCGGGGCGGCGGAGTCGATTACCTTGTGTGCATGACGCTCAATGCCGCGCGCCGTTTCGCGATCATCGTTTCTGCATGCATGCTCACCCTTGGCGCTTCAGCGTGTTCGACGGGATCGGGTGATTCCGAGCAGTCGCGATCATCCGCTCCCCCGAGCACCGAGGTGCGCATGTCCGGCGGGTACGTCATGAACGAGGACGGGACCCTGCAAAAGCCCGAGGTCGACGTGCCCGCGCCCGTGCTCGATCCGGCGGCCCTGGAGTACTCCCCCGAGGGGGCCGAACTCGCGGCCCGTCACTTCCTTGCCCTCACCGAATACGCCTGGGCGACGGGGGACACAAACACGCTCAAAAAAATGAGCGACGAGTCTTGCGGATACTGCACTTCAACCCTTGGACGAGTCATCTCAACCTACAACTCTGGTGGGTGGGTCAGTGGGCTTCACTACACAGTCTTGGAAACGTTACGTGCCGAAGAAGTCGGCGCATCGCATCCGAGCACTTTCGGGGTGCAATTGCTTGTTGATACGAGCTCATCAATCGGTTACGAGCCGCCACAAATTGTTGAATATGAGAATTCAACCAGCAATCTCAGTTTATTTTTACGGTGGTCAGAAAACGAGTGGCATGTGTCTGGAGGATCGGTAAGTGATGAAATCTCTTAGACTTTTCACTAAATACACAATCGGTCTATCGCTTACGCTTGCCTTAGTGAGCATAAATAGTCCATGTCTCGCAACCGATCCCAAATTGGATTCATCCACCAATGACGACAGTGTTTTCATCTGGTCGAGTCAAAAAGGAAAGATCGGCTCTAACTCCGTCTCCTGGATCATTGGCGATACGACTCCCCCGCCACCCAAGACCGGCCTCGCGCGCTGCTGGGAGGTGGCCAATGCCCTGGGCGATCCCATGGTCGCCGAATGCGAGTCCTATTTCTGGATCGAGGGCCCGGATGGACCGCAGCCGCTCGAGCACGGTTCCCCCGGTAGGCCCGAGCCCGGTGTCAACATCCCCGTGCCGAGCCCGCGCGAACTCATCGAATACGCGACGGCGGCGGTACGCGCACAGGGCTCGGGATTGACCGTTCAGCCCAAGAGCGACGTCCTCGCCGCCATTCCCACGATCGTCTACGCGCAGGCCGCATCCCAGGTCCTCGAAACGCAGATCTTCGGAAGGCCCATCTCAGTGAGCCTGCGGGCGACGAGCTTCAGATACGACTTCGGAGACGGGAGCGCTCCCCTCATCACGAGCGATCCAGGACGGCCCTTCCCCGACCATCGCCTGAGCCACACCTATGAGAGGCCGCAGGATCAGGTCGTCATCACCTTGACGACCACGTGGAGCGGAACGATCACAAGCCCCTTCACGGGTGAGACGGCGACGATCAGTGGAGTGGTCACCACCGTGGAGTCCAGCGACCCCTTCAATGTGAGGGAAGCGAGCATCGCCCTCGTCGATGAGGACTACTGATCCGCTTCCCGACGACGCGCGAAGATCAACATGAGGGCGTAAGGCGTGCGGTGCACACGCGATCGAGGCAGGCCTCAACGGATTGAGCAAGCCCGCACACAAGACGGAAGCTGCGGGGTTGAGCTCTTAAATGCGGGGCTGGACCCTTGAATGCGGGCTTGGCGGACCATTTTGAAGGGCTAACCCCGCACGCAAGATCAGGACTGCGGGGCTGGACCCTTGAATGCGGGGTTGGCGGCTGGTTTTGAAGGGCTAACCCCGCATCCAAGATCAAGACTGCGGGATTGGTCCTTTAGATGCGGCCTCGGTGACCGTGTCTTCAGAACGGACCCCGGGGGCAAGCGCTGAGCAGCCGCCCGGACCCTGCGCGAGGCGAAGCATCCCCGTCAGCATGCAGATCTCGCGGACGACCCCGGAAAACGGCGAGCCCGGCCGGAGCGCTTGTCCGAACGGGCTCACAGGGCTGCCAAACACCCTGTTCAGGGATGGCGAGTCTTCAGAAGACCCACTTCTGCATGAGGCCGAAGCCGATGATCGACACGACCCACACGATGAGGATCCCGAGGGTGATGCGGTTGAGATTGCGCTCGGCGACACCGGAGGAACCCGCAGTCGACGAAAGGCCGCCGCCGAACATGTCGGAAACGCCGCCGCCCTTGCCCTTGTGCATGAGCACAGTGAGGGTCAGGAGGATGCTCGTGAGAACGATGAGGACGAGCAGGGCGATCTTGAGTGCGGTCACTTGGCTTCCGATTCTTCTGTGTCGGCGTCGGCTCGGGGCCGTTGCCACGACGGGCTGACGGGTGAAAGTCTACTTCCCGAAAGGGCGTTGGGGCCAACCGGCGCACCGGCTGGCCCCAACGATGTGAAAGATCCCGAGGATCAGGCGTAGAAGCGCGCCATCTCGGCGAAGGAGTCGGCCTTCAGCGAAGCGCCGCCGATGAGGGCGCCGTCGATGTCGGGCTGGGCCATGAGCTCCTTGATGTTGCCGGGCTTGGCGGAGCCGCCGTAGAGGACGCGGGTGGCCTCAGCGGTCTCGGCCCCGAAGTCCTCGGCGAGAGCGGCGCGGATCGCACCGCACACTTCCTGCGCGTCGTCGGCGGTCGCGGTCTCACCGGTGCCGATGGCCCAGATGGGCTCGTAGGCGATGACGATCTTCGCGACGTCCTCGGCCGACCAGCCGGCGAGGGCGGCGCGGATCTGACCGAGCACGAACTCGACGTGCGTGCCGGCCTTGCGAACCTCGAGGGCCTCGCCGCAGCACAGGATCGGCGTCATACCGGCGTCGAGGACCTTGCGGGCCTTGGCGCCGACGAGTTCATCGGACTCGTTGTGGTACTCGCGGCGCTCCGAGTGGCCCATGACCACGTAGGTGCAGCCGAGCTTGTCGAGCATCGAGGTCGAGATCTCGCCCGTGTAGGCGCCGTTGTCGTGGATCGACACGTCCTGGGCGCCGTACTTGATGCCAAGCTCATCGGCGTCGACGATCGTCTGCACGGTGCGGATGTCGGTGAAGGGCGGGATCACGAGAACCTCGCAGCGCGAGTAGTCGTGGTTGTGATCCTTGAGCTCCATCGCGAGGCCCTGAACGAGGTGATTCGCCTCGAGATGATCGAGGTTCATCTTCCAGTTGCCGGCCATGAGGGGGGTGCGTGCCATGGTTCAGTCCTCCAGAACTGCGATACCGGGAAGCGTCTTGCCCTCGAGGAGTTCGAGGGAGGCGCCGCCGCCGGTGGAGATGTGGGAGAAGGTCTCTTCGTCGAAGCCGAGGAGACGGACGGCAGCGGCTGAATCGCCGCCGCCGATGACGGAGAACATGTCTCCTTCGGAAAGAGCGCGGGCGACGGCCTTCGTGCCCTCGGCGAAGGCCGGGAACTCGAAGACGCCCATCGGGCCGTTCCAGGCGACCGTCTTCGCCGAGGTGATCTTCTCGGCGAAGAGCGCGCGCGACTCGGGGCCGATGTCGAGGCCCATCTGGTCGGCGGGGATCGCATCGGCGGCGACCACCGTCGCCGGGGCGTCGGCCGCGAATTCGGGGGCGACGACGACGTCAACAGGAAGGACGAGGTCGACACCGTGTTCGGCGGCCTCGGCGATGTAGCCCTTGACCGTCTCAATCTGATCCTCTTCGAGGAGGGACTTGCCGACCGAGTAGCCCTTGGCCGCGAGGAAGGTGAAGGCCATACCGCCGCCGATGAAGAGGCGGTCGGCCTTCTTCAGGAGGTTGGCGATGACGCCGAGCTTGTCGGAGACCTTCGAGCCGCCGAGGACGACGCCGTAGGGGCGCTCGGGGTTGTCGGTCGCCTTGCGCAGGGACTCGATCTCCTTGAAGACGAGGAGGCCCGCGGCCGAAGGGACGAGCTTGGCGATGTCGTAGACGGACGCCTGCTTGCGGTGGACGACGCCGAAGCCGTCGGAGACGAAGGCGTCGCCGAGCTCGGCGTACGCCGCCGCGAGTTCGGCGCGCTCCTCGTCGACCTTGGAGGTCTCGCGGGCGTCGTAGCGCACGTTCTCGAGAAGGGCGATCTCCCCATCGCCGAGTCCGGCGACGACGGCCTTGGCGGATTCGCCGACGACATCGCCGGCGAGGGTCACGGGGGCGTCGATGAGCTCGCCGAGGCGGGCCGCGACGGGGGCCAGGGAGAACGCCGGATCGACCTGGCCCTTGGGGCGGCCGAGGTGGGCCATGATGACGACCTTCGCACCGGCCTCGACGAGGCGCGTGAGGGTCGGAAGGGCGGCGCGGATACGGCCGTCGTCGGTGATCGCACCGTCCTTGAGCGGAACGTTGAAGTCCGAACGGACGAGGACGCGCTTGCCGCGCAGGTCCCCGAGGGATTCGATGGTCCTCATAGAACCAGCCTTTCGTCAGGGGCGGATGATCCACCCGTATGTCTGGAGAACACGGGCGCCTGCCCGCCCAAGGGGCGGACGGGCGCCGGTGTCAGCCGATCACAGCGTCGGTTTCAGCTCAGGCGAGCTTCGAGCCGACGAGAGCGGTGAGCTGGACGAGACGGTTGGAGTAGCCCCACTCGTTGTCGTACCAGGACAGGACCTTGACGAGATCGCCGATGACCTTGGTCTCGGAGGCGTCGAAGATCGAGGAGTGCGGATCGCCGACGATGTCGGTGGAGACGATCGGATCCTCGGTGTAGGCCAGGATGCCCTTGAGCTCGCCCTCGGCGGCGGCCTTCACGGCAGCGTTGATGGCCTCGACCGAGACCTCCTTCTCAGCCTGGAAGGTGAGGTCGGTAAGGGAGCCGGTCGGGGTGGGGACGCGGACGGCGAGTCCGTCGAACTTGCCCTTGAGCTCGGGGAGGACGAGGGCGACGGCCTGAGCGGCGCCGGTCTTCGTCGGGATCATGTTGAGGGCGGCGGCGCGGGCGCGGCGGAGGTCGCCGTGCGGGGCGTCGAGGACGCGCTGGTCGCCGGTGTAGGAGTGGATCGTCGTCATGATGCCGCGGACGATGCCGAAGTTCTCGTGGAGGACCTTGGCGAGCGGGGCGAGGCAGTTGGTCGTGCAGGACGCGTTCGAGACGATGTTCATCGAAGCGCCGTCGTAGTCGGCCTCGTTCACGCCCATGACGAAGGTGCCGTCGACGTTCTTCGCCGGGGCGGAGATGACGACCTTCTTGGCGCCGGCCTCGATGTGGGCCTTGGCCTTCTCACCGTCGGTGAAGAAGCCGGTGGACTCGACGACGACCTCGACGCCGAGCTCGCCCCAGGGGAGGTCGGCGGGGTTGCGCTGGGCGAGGACCTTGATGGCCTTGCCGTTGACGATGATCGAGGATTCGTCGTAGGAGACCTCGCCGGAGAAACGACCGAGGATCGAGTCGTACTTGAGGAGGTGAGCGAGGGTCTTGGTGTCGGTGAGGTCGTTGACGGCGACGATCTCGATATCCGCGCCCTGCTCGAGGGCGGCGCGGAAGAAGTTGCGGCCGATGCGGCCGAAGCCGTTGATGCCAACGCGGGTGGTCACTATTGTCCTCCTGCTCGTGCCCTGCGCGGGCACGTTCTTTCGATGCAACCGGCTTCGCGGGATGCGAAGGCGGCCCGCAGATCTCTGCGGTTCCAGCACCCCTTAATCTACACCCGGCACCATCTGCGGGCATCATGGCGCTCCACCTTCGGCAGTGGCGCCCGTTACTTCCGGGAGGTCGCCCTGGACTTTGGTCCTCAGTCGTCCTCGAGCATCTCGAGAGTGAGGGCGGCTTCGGTATCGGGGATGCCCCGCTCCCTCGCGGCCTTGTCCGCCATGGCCAGGAGCCTGCGGATCCGTCCGGCGACGGCGTCCTTCGTCAGCGGCGGGTCCGTGTGCCTGCCGAGCTCCTCGAGCGAGGCCTGCTTGAACTGCAGGCGCAGGCGCCCCGCCTCCTCCAGGTGCGCCGGCACCTCGTCGCCGAGGATCTCGAAGGCCCGCGCGACTCGTGCTCCGGCGGCCACTGCGGCGCGGGCGGAACGGCGCAGATTCGCGTCGTCGAAGTTCGCGAGGCGGTTCGCGCTCCCCCGGGCTTCGCGCCGCTCGCGACGGTCCTGCCACACCTTGTGGGTCTCCTCGGCGCCCATCGCGCGGATGAGGGCGCCGATCGCCTCGGAATCCCTCACGGAAACGCGGTCGGCGCCGCGCACCTCCTTCGAACGTGCAGCGGCTCCGAGCTTGCGCGCACATCCGACCATCGCGAGGGCGACTTCCGGGCCGGGGCAGGTGACCTCGAGGGAGCTCGAACGCCCCGGCTCCATGAGCGATCCCCGAGCGAGGAACGCCCCCCGCCAGATCGCCGCCGCCTCCTCCGGACCCGATGCGACGAGAACCGCCGGCAGGCCGCGCACGGGCCTGCGCAGCGCATCGACGAGGCCCGTCAGCCTGGCCAGGTCATCGGCCTTGCGCACCACCCGCACGACGTAGCGCTTGCCCCTGCGCAGGGTGCCCCCCGAGACGACGACGACCGAGGACTCCGCGTTGTACAAGGCGTGGAGGAAGCCCCTCAGGCGCCGCGCAGCAGCCGGCGAATCGAGTTCGGCCTCGATGAGGATCCTGCCGGAGACGAGGTGCAGGCCGCCCGCGAACCTGAGCGTGGCGGCGACCTCCGCGGCCATCGCCTGGACGCTCGCCGGCGTGATGCGCGCGAGCTCTTCTTTCAAGTCGGTGGTGAGTGACACGGTTCTCCTCGGATTCAGGGCAGCCAGGTCTCGGTGCGGCCGACTTCGCCGAGGAAGCCGTCGAAGGCGTCGCGCAGGGCGGCGGCGAGTCTCAGGGGATCGTGATGGGGCTGGCCGTCGCCCGTCCGGACTTGCCGGAGAAGGACTCGGGCGCCGAGCTCCTCGCTCGCGACGATGAGGTCGTCGATGTCGTCGGTCGCGGTCGGATCGGCGATCACCACGTCCAGCTTGAAGTCGGGCGCGTAGCGGGAGATCGCGCGAACGTGGTCGGCGGTGGAGAGCCGATCGGTCTCGCCCCGCTGACGCGAGAGATTGAGGATGAGCGCCCGGTGCGCATCGGTGGTGACGAGGGCGCGATGGATCGAGGGGACGAGGAGGTGGGGAATCACCGAGGTGTACCAGGAGCCGGGGCCGAGGACGACCCACGAGGCCTCGGAGATCGCCTCGACCACCTGCTCGGGGACTTCGGGATCCTCCGGTGTGATCCGGACGCCTTCGACCGTTCCCGGGGCGATCGCCACCTTCGATTGGCCCGAGACCGTGTAGCGCCGACCGTCGTCGTCCATGTCCGCCTCGATGTCGAGGGGCCGGGTCGACATGGGGAGCACGCGGCCGCTCGCCCCGAGCAGGCGGGCGACCCACTGGAGGCCCTCGACGGGATCGTCCAGGAGCTGCCAGAGTCCGGAGATCAGCAGGTTGCCGAGGGCGTGACCGTCGAGCGGACCCGAGGTGCGCAGCCGGGTCTGAAGAACATCGCGCCAGGTCAAACCCCACTCGGACTCTTCGCAGAGGCTCGCCAGCGCCATCCGGAGGTCGCCCGGGGGCAGGATCGGCATCTCCTTGCGCAGACGGCCCGAGGATCCGCCGTCATCGGCGACCGTGACCACGGCCGTGAGGGAGCGAGTGATGTGCCGGAGCGCGCGCAGTGTCGCCGAAAGGCCGTGCCCCCCGCCGAGCGCCACGACCGGATCGCCGGCCTCGCCCCTGAGGGCCCAGCCTGCGGCATCGAGGTAGGTCATCATTCTCTCCCGAGATCGCGATGGTGAACCCGGACAGAATAGCCGTTCGCCTTGAGTGCGTCCGCGATGAGTTCGGCGCAGGCGACGCTCCGGTGCTGGCCGCCCGTGCATCCCACGGCGATCGTCGCGAAGGGCTTGAGCTCGACGAGATAGCCCTTGAGCATCGGCGAGAGGAGGTCCGCGTAGCCGACGACGAAGTCCCTGGCCCCGGGCTGATCGAGGACGTAGTCGGCCACCGCCCGATCGCGTCCGGTGAGATGCCGGAGCTCATCGACCCAATACGGGTTCTTGAGGAAACGGACGTCGAGCACGTGGTCGGCGTCGATCGGAATGCCCCGTTTGAAGCCGAAGGATTCGACGGTGATCTGCAGGGGCCGCGCCGCTTCGTTCGCGACCACGTCGCGGACGTGACGCGCGAGGTCGTGGACGTTCATCGAGGTGGTGTCGATGATCTCATCGGAGATCCTCCTCACCGGCGCGAGCAGGCGCTCCTCGGCGCCGATCCCGTCGAGGAGCGTCCCGCCCCCTTGGAGCGGGTGTGGGCGCCTGTTCGCCTCATAGCGTTTGACGAGGGCCTCGACGCTCGCCTCGAGGAAGACGATGCGATAGCTCGTCCCCGTGGACTTCAACTGCTCGAGGGCCTTGACGAAGTCGGGGAAGAAGGTGCGAGAACGCACGTCGACGACGACGGCGAGACGGTGCACGCCTCCCCCGTCCGGCGACATCATGCCGACGAGGGCGGGGATCATCATCGGCGGGAGGTTGTCGACGACGTACCAGTCGAGGTCCTCGAGAGCGCGGGCCGCCCCGGTGCGACCGGCGCCGGAGTAGCCGGTGATGATGAAGACCTCGTTGGACATGGGCGCCGAGGGCGGGGCGATTCCGTCGAGAAGGGGGATCCCCGCCGGAACCGTGGGCGGGTTCTCGTCCTCGAAGGGCTGACTGGTCCTCATCGCGATCCTCCTTCGGTCATTGCGCCCGCTTCGACGACCTCGACGGCCTCCGCCCCGGCCCGGGCGCGCTCCCTGGCGTGAGCGGCGGTGCCCGCCTTCGCGAGGGCGACCCCGAGCCTGCGCCCCGCCCGGGAGACGGGCTTGCCGAAGATCCGCAGCTCATCCGCGTAGGAGAGCGCCCGGTCGATCCCCCGGTACACGGGATCCGCCACCGCCCTCGTCGATGTGATGACGGCGGAGGCGCCCGGAGTCGTCGCGGCCGGATCCACTGGAAGGCCGAGGATCGCCCGGGCGTGCAGGTCGAACTCGGATTGGCCCTGGGTGATCATCGTCGTCATGCCCGTGTCGTGCGGGCGCGGGGACAGCTCCGAGAACCATGCCTGATCGCCGGTGATGAAGAACTCCACGCCGAAGAGCCCGAGTCCGGGGCCGGGCCCCGATGCCGTGAGCGCCGTGGTGACCGTGCGGGCCATCTCCTGGCACTGGGCGAGGGCGGCGGGCGAGATCTCGGCCGGCTGCCAGGACTCCACGTAGTCGCCGTCGACCTGACGGTGCCCGATGGGCGCGGCGAAGGAGGTGACGACCTCACCGCTCGCCGGATCGAGGGAGCGCACCGTGAGCAGCGTGATCTCGGAGTCGAAACGGACTTCCTCCTCGACGATGACCCGGCCGGTGGTCGAGCGAGCGCCCTCGAGGGCCGCCCTCCAGGCCGCGTCCGCCTCCTCGATCGAGGTGATGCGGGACTGGCCGTGGCCGGAGGAGGACATCGTCGGCTTGACGAAAGCGGGCAGCCCCGTGATCTCGAGGGCTTCGCGGATCTCCTGCGCGCTGGAGGCGAAGGCGAACGCCGAGGTCCGCACGCCTTCGAGCCCGGCGGCGAGTGCGCGGATCCTCTGACGGTCCATGGTCGCGAGCACGGCATTGGCGGTCGGCACGACCCGCAGACCGGTGCGAGCCTCCATCTCGACGAGCACCCGGGTGGCGATCGCCTCGACCTCGGGCACGACGAGATCAGGGGCGACCCGCTCTACGAGGGCGCGCAGGGCGTCGGGATCGGTCATATCGATGACCGCACGCGAATCGGCGACCTGCATCGCGGGGGCGTCCGGGTAGGAGTCGACGGCGATCACTTCGCGTCCGAGCCTCTTGAGGCTGATCGTCACCTCCTTGCCGAGCTCGCCCGAGCCGAGGAGCAGGATTCGGCGAGGGGTGGATGCGGGTCTCGATGTTGTCATCGTCGGCTCCTTCACTGGCTACTGGCCCAGGTTAGTCGAGGAGGACTCGGCGGGTGCGGGCACGAGCGCGGCCGAGACGGCCGCGGCGAGCGCCGGCCCGATGCCCTTCACGGATGCGATCTCCTCGACGGAGGCGCTCCTCAGGCGCTTCACGGAGCCGAAGGCGGCGAGCAGGGCGCTTTGACGCGAGGGGCCCAGGCCAGGGATCTCATCGAGTACGGAGCGCGTCTGCGCCTTCGTCCGCTTCGAACGGTGCTTCGTGATCGCGAAGCGGTGAGATTCATCGCGGAGGTACTGGAGGAGATGGAGGCCCGCGGACGCCCTGGGCATGATGACCGGGAACTCCTCGCCGGGGATCCACACCTCTTCGAGCCGCTTGGCCAGACCGATGAGCGCGACGTCCGCGCCGATGGCGTCCAGCGCGCGTCTGGCGGCGTTCACCTGGGGAAGGCCGCCGTCGACGACGACGAGGTCGGGACGGTAGGAGAAGCGCCTGGGCCGGCCCGAGTGCGCCTCGATCGGTCCGGATGCGAAGGCTACCCCGTCCTCATCCTCGCCCTGGAGGCCCGATTCCTCGGCGAGCAGGCGCGTGAAGCGCCGTGTGAGGACCTCGATCATCGCGCTCGTGTCATCCGCGGCACCCGTGCCGTCGGCGCCCCGGATGTTGAACGCGCGGTAAGCGTCCTTGCGGGGGGCCCCGTCCTCGAAGACGACCATCGAGGCCACCTGGTGGGTCCCCATCGTATGGGACACGTCGTAGCACTCGATCCGAAGCGGAGCGGCCTCAAGGCCGAGGTTCTCCGCGAGTTCTTCGAGGGCCTTCGAGCGCTCCGTGAGATCGGAGGCCCTGCGGGTACGGTGAAGCACGAGGGATTGACGGGCGTTCTCGGCGACGGTCCCCATGAGCGCCGCCTTCGCCCCGCGCTGCGGGACGCGGAGGCCCACCCGCGCTCCTCTCAGCCCCGAGAGCCATCGGGTGAGCGTCTCGGATTCCTCCGGCATGACCGAGACGAGGATCTCCCGTGGGACGGCGGTCGTCGGCGTGTGCGCGATGTCGTCGACCGACGAGGGCGCGGCGGATCTCCTCGGGCCGCTCCGCTCGGACTGGGAGGGCGGGAGCTGCGAGTAGACCTGTTCGAGCAGGCGCGCCATGAGCACCGGTTCGCCGACCTCGTCGAGGCGGTCGATCACCCATCCCCGGGTGCCGCGGATCCTGCCGCCGCGCACGTGGAACACGTGGACGGCGGCGTCGAGCTCGTCGGCCTCGAGGGCGAACACGTCGGCATCGGTGCCCTCGTCGAGGACGACGGCGCTCTTGGCCAGGACCGTTTCGATCGCCTTGAGGTCATCGCGGAGCCGGGCGGCCTCTTCGAAGTCGAGTTCGGCCGCGGCCTCGCTCATCCGCCGCCTCAACTCCAAGACCACGGGATCGGAGCGCCCCTCCATGAAGTCGCAGAGGGACTCGGCGAGGAGGCGGTGGTCCTCGATCGTGATCCTGCCCGCGCACGGAGCGGCGCATTTGCCGATGTCGGCGAGCAGGCAGGGACGGCCCTGGGCCTTCGCCCGCGCGAGCACTCCCGGGGAGCACGTGCGCACCGGGTAGACGCGGGAGAGGAGGTCGATGGTCTCCCTGATCGCCCACACCTGCGTGTAGGGGCCGAAGTAGCGCGCGCCGGGCCTCTTCGCCTGGCGGGTCACGTGGACCCTCGGGATCTCCTCCCCCATCGTGACCGCGAGGTAGGGGTAGGTCTTGTCGTCCTTGAACATCACGTTGAATCTCGGATCGAACTCCTTGATCCACGTGAATTCCAAGGCGAGCGCCTCGACCTCGGTGCGCACGACCGTCCATTGCACGCGAGCCGCGGTGAAGACCATCTGCCGCGTCCGGGGGTGCAGATTCACCGGGTCCTGGAAGTAGTTGACCAGCCGGTTGCGAAGATTCTTCGCCTTTCCGACGTAGATCACCCGTCCCTGCTCATCGCTGAATCGGTAGACGCCCGGCGAGGTCGGGATCTCGCCCGTCTTGGGTCGATAGCTTGCCGGATCTGCCACGGCGACAGAATACGGGAGGGGGCGCCCGGAGCGCCTTCCCTCCCGTATCCGACCGTCTCAGGGGCGGTATTGCATCGTCGTCGGCGCGATCGGACTGGGCAGTTCGGTGCGGCCGCGCAGGTAGGCGTCGACGGAGGCGGCCGCCGAGCGCCCTTCGGCGATCGCCCAGACGATGAGGGACTGGCCGCGGCCGGCGTCCCCGGCGACGAAGACTCCGGGTACCGAGGTCTTCCAGTCGCCGTCCCTCTCGATCCGGCCGCGCTCATCGACGGCGAGCCCGAGCTGGGCGACGAGGCCCTCCTTCTCGACCCCGGTGAAGCCCATCGCCAGGAGGACGAGATCGGCGTCGATCCGGCGCTCAGTACCCTCGACGGGAGTCGGCCGCCCGGACTCCATCGACACATCGGCGAGCCTGAGGGCGACGACCTTCCCGGATTCGTCGCCGATGAGCTCCACGGTGGAGACCGAGTAGAGGCGCTCCCCGCCCTCCTCGTGAGAGGAGGAGACCTTGAAGAGCCTCGGGAAGGCGGGCCAGGGTTCGGAATCCGGCCTCTTCCTGGGCAGTTCGGGCATGATCTCCAGGCTCGTCACGGAGGCCGCGCCCTGCCGGATCGCCGTGCCCACGCAGTCCGAACCGGTGTCGCCGCCGCCGATGACGACGACGTGGCGGTCCTTGGCATTGATGAAGCCGTCTTCGACCCCGTCGAGCACGTGCTTCGTCGACGCCGTGAGGTAGTCGACGGCCTGGTGGATCCCCTTGAGGTGGCGGCCCGCCACCGGCAGGTCGCGGCCGCGCCTGGAGCCGAGGGCGAGGACGAGCGCGTCGAAGCGCTCGAGGAGGTCTGCGCCCGTGAGGTCCTCACCGATGTTCACCGAGCAGTGGAAACGCGTGCCTTCGGCGCGCATCTGGTCGAGGCGCCGATCGAGCACGGCCTTCTCGAGCTTGAACTCCGGGATTCCGTAGCGCAGGAGCCCGCCGGGGGCGTCATCGCGTTCGAAGACGGCGACCGTGTGACCGGCCCGTGTGAGCTGCTGGGCGGCGGCGAGCCCGGCGGGTCCCGAACCGACGACCGCGACGGTCCTGCCGGTGAGGCGCTGGGGGACTTGCGGAGTGACCCGGCCCTCCTCCCAGCCGGTGTCCGCGGTGGTCTGCTCGATGTTGCGGATCGTCACCGGTTCCTGATTGATCCCGAGGACGCACGCGGACTCGCACGGCGCCGGGCACAGCCGCCCGGTGAACTCGGGGAAGTTGTTCGTCGCGTGGAGGCGCTCGATGCCCGAATGCCAGTCCCCCCGCCAGGAGTGCGTGTTCCAGTCGGGGATCACGTTGCCCAGGGGGCAGCCCATGTGGCAGAAGGGCGTTCCGCAGTCCATGCAGCGCGATGCCTGATCCGACACGACGCTCAGGGGCAGGAGGCCGTGCACCTCCCGGTAGTCGCGGATGCGTTCGGCCACCGGGCGCTCCCCGGGCAGTTCGCGCTCGCGGATCGTGAGGAAGCCTTTCGGGTCAGCCATTGGACACCTCCAGAATCGTGCGCCAGAGCTCCGCGTCCTCACGCGGGGTGCCGGCGGCGTCGGCCTCGGCCAGGAGCTCAGTGACCCTGGCGTAGTGTGCGGGTTCGATGCGGGTGAAACGATCGAGGCCGCGACCGCCCGCATCGAGGAGGTCGGAGGCGGTGCGAGAACCGGTGAGGGCGAGGTGGCGTTCGAGGAGCGATTGCACCCGTTCGCGATCCTCGTCCCCGAGTGCGCTGAAGGTGAGCGCGGGAACGACGGCGGCGTTCATCGCCATCGGGTCGAGGTCGAGGATGTAGGCCGTGCCTCCCGACATTCCGGCTCCGATGTTGCGGCCGGTCGGTCCGAGGATGAGGGCCTCGCCTCCGGTCATGTATTCGAGGGCGTGATCGCCCACGCCTTCGACCACGAGCGTCGCGCCCGAGTTGCGCACGCCGAAGCGTTCGCCGACCCGGCCGGAGATGAAGAGCTCGCCCGAGGTCGCGCCGTATCCGATGACGTTGCCGGCGATGGTGTTCTCCGCGGCTTCGAAGCGGGCGCGCCGTGCGGGGGCGAGGGCGATCGTGCCGCCGCACAGGGACTTGCCCACGTAGTCGTTGGCATCGCCGAAGACGCGGATCGAAACGCCCTGGGGCAGGAAGGCGCCGAGCGATTGGCCCGCCGAGCCCGTGAGTTCGATGTCGATCGTGCCCGCCGCGAGTCCGTGGTCCCCGTAGCGCAGGGCGACTTCGTGCCCGAGCATGGTTCCGGTCGTGCGGTCGGTATTGCTGATCTGAGAGGAGATCGACACCGCCTGTCCGCTTTCGAGGGCGGGGCTCGCGAGTTTGATGAAGCGCTGGTCGAGGACCGAGTCGAGCCCGTGCTCCTGGGGTCTGACGCAGTGGAGCGAGGAACCGGGGCGCGGTTCGATCCTCTGGAAGATCGGCGTCAGGTCGAGGCCGGAGGCCTTCCAGTGGTCGATCGCCTGCCCGGCGTCGAGCAGGTCGACGCGTCCGACGGCTTCATCGATGGAGCGCAGGCCGAGCGAGGCGAGGATCTCGCGGACCTGCTCGGCGATGAAGGTGAAGAAGGTGATGATGTATTCGGGCTTGCCGGTGAAGCGCTCGCGCAGCTCGGGGTTCTGCGTGGCGACGCCCACGGGGCAGGTGTCCTTCTGGCAGACGCGCATCATGACGCAGCCGGAGACGACGAGCGGGGCGGTCGCGAAACCGAACTCCTCGGCGCCGAGCAGGGCGGCGATGACGACATCGCGCCCGGTCTTGAGCTGCCCGTCGGCCTGAACGACGATCCGGTCGCGCAGATCGCCCAGGACGAGGGTCTGCTGCGCTTCGGCGATGCCGAGCTCCCAGGGCGCGCCCGCGTGCTTGAGGGAGGTGAGAGGGGCGGCGCCGGTTCCGCCATCGGCTCCCGAGATGAGGACGACGTCTGCCCTGGCTTTCGATACGCCCGCAGCGATCGTTCCGACCCCGACTTCGGAGACGAGCTTGACGTGCACGCGGGCCTCGGGGTTGGAGTTCTTGAGGTCGGAGATGAGCTGTTTGAGGTCTTCGATCGAGTAGATGTCATGGTGCGGCGGCGGTGAGATGAGTCCGATGCCGGGGGTCGAGTGGCGCTCCTGGGCGACCCATGGATAGACCTTGGCGGCGGGCAGCTGCCCGCCCTCACCGGGCTTTGCGCCTTGGGCCATCTTGATCTGGATGTCGCGGGCGTGCGAGAGGTAGTCCGCGGTGACTCCGAAGCGGCCCGAGGCGACCTGCTTGATCGCGGAGTTGCGGAGGGGATCGCGGAGGCGCTCCGGGGCCTCGCCGCCCTCGCCGGAGTTGGAGCGCGCGCCGAGGGTGTTCATCGCGATCGCCATCGTCTCGTGCGCTTCGCGGGAGATGGAGCCGAAGGACATCGCGCCGGTCGCGAAGCGCTTGACGATCTCGGATACCGGTTCGACCTCTTCGAGGGGCACCGGTTCGACCTCGTCGGTCCGCAGGCGCATGAGGCCGCGCAGGGTCATGAGGCGTTCGGACTGATCGTCCACTCCTCGGGTGTATTCGCGGAAGATCTCGCGCGAAGCCGTCCTCGTGGCTGTCTGGAGCCGGGCGATGTTCTCGGGCGTGAAGAGGTGCTCCTCGCCCTCCCGGCGCCACCGGTATTCCCCGCCGACGTCGAGCGCCCGATGGGCGGGTGAGATCCCCGAGGGCGGGTAGGCGATCGCGTGGCGTTCGGCGACCTCCCGGGCGATGACGTCGATGCCGATTCCGCCCAGCGGCGAGGGCGTGCCCGTGAAGTAGCGGGCGACGAAGTCCTCGTCGAGGCCGATGGCCTGGAAGACCTGGGCGCCGCAGTAGGAGGAGACGGTCGAGATGCCCATCTTCGACATGACTTTGAGGACCCCTTTGCCGAGGGCCTTGATGAGGTGGGCGACCGCCTCGTCGGCGCTCGTCGATCCGAGGCGCCCCGTGCGCGCGAGCTCCTCCGCGGCCTCCATGGCGAGGTAGGGGGTGACCGCCGATGCGCCGTAGCCGATGAGGGTCGCCACGTGGTGCACCTCGCGGACGTCGCCGGCTTCGACGATGAGGCCGACGAGGGTGCGGGTATGGCGGCGCAGGAGGTGATGGTGGACCGCCGAGGTGGCGAGCAGCGACGGGATCGGGGCCATCTCCGCGTTCGTCTCGCGGTCGGACAGGACGAGGAAGGACACGCCCTCGTCGATCGCGGCATCGGCTTGAGCGCAGATGTCCTCGAGGGCCGCTTCGAGGGCCTCTCCCCCGCCCGAGCAGCGGTAGAGGCACGAGATCGTCCGGGATGAGAATCCCTTTCCGGCCTTGGCCGAACCGATGTGCGTGAGCTTGGCGAGGTCGTCGGAGCCGAGCACGGGGAAGTCGAGTGCGAGCTTGCGGGCGTGCTCGGGGCCGTCGCTCAGGAGGTTCGGCTGGGGGCCGACGAGCTGGCTGAGCGAGGTGACGATCTCCTCCCTGATCGCGTCGAGCGGCGGGTTCGTGACCTGGGCGAAGAGCTCTTTGAAGTAGTCGAAGAGCAGACGCGAGCGCTTCGAGAGGACCGCCAGCGGCGTGTCCTGCCCCATCGAGCCGATGGCTTCGGCGCCCGAGGCGGCCATCGGGGCGAGGACGACGTCGAGGTCCTCCTGGGTGTAGCCGAATTCCTGGAGCCTGCGCAGGACGGAGGAGTGGGAGTGGTCGATGTGCTCGCGCGGCGGCAGGTCGTTCAGGGAGACGATGCCCTCTTCGAGCCATTCCCGCCACGGCGCCGCTGATGCGAGTCCGGCTTTGATCTCGGAGTCGGGGATGATCCGTCCCCCGTCGAGGTCGACGAAGAACATCTGCCCGGGTTCGAGGCGGCCCTTGGATCGGATCCGGTCCTCGGGGACGTCGAAGACGCCGGTCTCGGAGGCGAGGACGACGAGGTCGTCCTCGGTGACGAGCCAGCGTCCGGGGCGCAGGCCGTTGCGGTCGATCAGGGCGCCGATCTGGCGGCCGTCGGTGAAGGTCACGGCCGCGGGCCCGTCCCAGGGCTCCATGAGCGCCTGGTGGTAGCGGTAGAAGGCGCGGAGGTCCTCGCCGATCCGCGGGTCGTTCTCCCAGGCCTGCGGGATCATCATCGCCATGGCGAGGGGAAGGGGGCGGCCGGCGAGGACGAGGAGTTCGAGCACCTCGTCGAGGGAGGCTGAATCCGAGGCGCCGTCGGTGGTCACGGGCATGAGGGGCGACAGGTCGCCGAGGGTTTGGGATGCGAGTCGTCCTTGGCGCGCGGCCATCCAGTTCCGGTTGCCGCGAACGGTGTTGATCTCGCCGTTGTGGGCGATCATGCGGAAGGGCTGGGCGAGGTCCCAGGAGGGGAAGGTGTTCGTCGAGAAGCGCGAGTGGACGAGGGCGAGGCGGGAGGTCATGGCCTCATCGCGCAGATCGGGGAAGAAGTCGGGGAGCTGGTGCGGCGTGAGCATCCCCTTGTAGACCATGGTCGTGGTCGACAGGCCCGACATGTAGACCCCGTGCTCGCGCTCGGCGCGGCGCCGGAGGCGGAAGGCCGCGATGTCGAGCGCGCGTCCGTGCCGTTGGGAGTTCGCGTCGGCGACGACGAGTTGACGGAAGGTCGGCAGCGATCCTCGGGCGGTCGGGCCGATGGGGCCGTCCTCGACGGGCACGTCGCGCCATGCGAGCACTCTGAGGCCCTCCTCCCTCGCGATGCGTTCGACGGCGGCGACCGCCTTGGAGAGTTCGACGCGCCGGTGGGCCGCTCCGGGGAGGAAGACGAGGCCGGCGGCGTAGGAGCCGGGTGCGGGCAGGTCGGGTCGGATCGCCTCTCTGAGGAAGGCGTCGGGCATCTGGATGAGGATGCCCGCCCCGTCGCCGGTGTTCTCCTCGGCGCCGACGGCTCCGCGGTGGTCGAGGCGCTCGAGGGCGGTGAGGCCGGCCTGGATGATCGCGTGCGTGGGGGGTCCGCTCAGTGCGGCGACGAAGGCCAGGCCGCAGGCGTCGTGTTCATTCGCCGGATCGTAGAGTCCGGTTCTCGTGACGGTCGGAGCGAGGACGCTCATATTCCCTCCCTGGTGCGAGCCGCGAATCACGGAGCGACGGTAAAGGCTCTGCAAAGTATCGAAAAAGCTTCGCCAATGATCACACTTCCCCACCCCAAGGCCTACTCTGGTGATCGACATGCGGACGCGGAGGCGCATGAGCACGCGAGAGTGCACTACCATTTCCTTGGTAGTTGATTGACCGATCCTTTACCATTTCCGCGAAGCCGCTTCTCACATCGCTCATCGTGAGGGAAGGACGAAATATGTTCACGAGTTCGACCGAGGTCGCGAGGTTCATCGAAGAGGAATCCGTCGAGTACATCGACGTGCGCTTCTGCGACGTCCCCGGCGTCCAGCAGCACTTCACGATCCCCGCGAAGCAATTCATCGAGGACGCCCTCGAGAACGGCCTCATGTTCGACGGCTCATCCGTTCGCGGGTTCACCGCGATCCACGAGTCGGACATGAAGCTCATCCCCGACATCACCTCGGCCTTCGTCGACCCCTTCCGCGTCGCCAAGACGCTCATCGTGAACTTCTCGATCGTCGACCCCTTCACCGACGAGCCCTTCTCCCGCGATCCTCGCCAGGTGGCCGCGAAGGCCGAAGCCTATCTCCGCTCGACCGGCATCGCCGACGAGTGCTTCATCGGCGCCGAGGCCGAGTTCTACCTCTTCTCGGACGTGCGCTATCAGGTGAGCCCGAACAACACCTTCTTCTCGGTCGACTCGCCCGAAGCCTGGTGGAACACCGGAAGCGAGGAGGAGGGCGGCAACCGCGGCTACAAGGTCCGCGTCAAGGGCGGCTACTTCCCCGTCTCCCCCCAGGATCAGTACGCCGACGTGCGCGACGAGATGGTCCGCAACCTCCAGGCGGTGGGCCTCGACATCGAGCGCGCCCACCACGAGGTCGGCTCCGGCGGGCAGCAGGAGATCAACTACCGCTTCGCGACCCTGCAGAAGGCAGCGGACGACATGATGAAGTTCAAGTACGTCATCAAGAACACCGCCCTCGAATTCGACCATTCGGCGACCTTCATGCCCAAGCCACTCTTCGGCGACAACGGCTCGGGCATGCACACGCACCTGTCCCTGTGGAAGAACGGCGAGCCCCTCTTCTACGACGAGCGCGGATACGGTTCGCTGTCGGACACCGCGCGCTGGTTCATCGGCGGTCTCCTCGAGCACGCGCCCGCCCTGCTCGCCTTCACGAACCCCTCGGTCAACTCCTTCCGCCGCCTCGTCCCCGGCTTCGAAGCGCCGATCAACCTCGTGTACTCGGCGCGCAACCGCTCCGCGTGCATCCGCATCCCCGTCACGGGCACCTCTCCGAAGGCCAAGCGCGTCGAGTACCGGGTCCCCGACCCCTCGGCGAACCCCTACCTCTCCTTCGCCGCCTGCCTCATGGCCGGCATCGACGGCATCAAGCGCCGCATCGAACCGGCCGCTCCGATCGACAAGGATCTTTACGAGCTGCCGCCGACCGAGTACCAGGACATCGCGAAGCTCCCCTCCTCCCTCGAAGCGGCGCTCGAGGCGCTGAGGCAGGACCACGAATTCCTCACCGAGGGCGATGTCTTCACCCAGGACCTCATCGACACCTGGCTCGACTACAAGGAGACGAACGAAGTCGCGCCGATGCGGGTCTACCCGCACCCCTACGAGTATCAGATGTACTACGATCTCTGAGCCGACCCGAGCTGCGGGCCCCAGTTCTCGTCTGGGGCCCGCAGCCGCGCGCGGGCGGGACCTAAGCGCAGCCCCGCCCTCGCCCCCGCCCGTCTCGCGCTCGACGGGCGAGCCTTCGCGGTGCGGAGCAGCAGAAGGCGCTACGCTCAGCACAGGTAGTCCAAATCTTGAACTAATGAATCCGGAGAAGAGGGCACATGAAGAAGCACCGCGACGGCTCCTATTCCACCGAGCCCAGGTTCCGCGTCGATCCCGGCGACACCATCGCCTCCTTCCTCCTCGAGCGCGCCCGCAAGCATCCCCACCACGTCGTCGTCGAACAGCGCACACCGGTCGGATCGACGCGGCCGATCACCGCCGAAGCGCTCCAGGCCTCGGTCGACGAGACGGCGCGCGGCCTGATCGCAATGGGGATCGCCCACGGCGACCCGGTCGCCATCCTCTCGGCGACCTCCTACGAATGGATGCTCCTCGACCTCGCCCTGCTCTCCATCGGCGCGATCTCGGTCCCCGTCTACGAATCCGATTCGGCGGCGCAGATCGCCCACATCCTGTCCGACGCCTCCATCACCCGCGTCTTCACCCAGAACTCCCAGCAGGCGGCACTCGTCGAATCCGTGTCGAACGACTCCGTCCTCAGCATCCACTCCTTCGAGTCCGGCGCGCTCCTCGACGTCGCAGCCGCGGGGAAGGGCGTGAGCGCCCGCGAACTCGACATCCGTCGGCGCGGAGTGCGCGCCGAGGACATCGCGACGATCATCTACACCTCGGGCACCACCGGCCTACCCAAGGGAGTCGTCCTCACCCATCAGAACTTCGTCGGAACCGCCTACGCCACGAGGCAAGTCCTCGGAGACATCATCGACTCGCCCTCGACCCGGCTCCTCCTCTTCCTCCCCGTCGCCCACGTCCTCGCGCGATTCGTCATGCACCTGGTCATCTCCGGCCGGGGAGTGATCGGATTCTCACCCGACATCAAGAACCTGCTGCCCGACATCGCGGCATTCAAGCCGAGCGTCCTCCTCGTCGTCCCGCGTGTCCTCGAGAAGGTCTACAACGCCGCGCTCGCCAAAGCGGGCGGCGGCATCAAGGGCAGGATCTTCGCATGGTCGGCCAAGCGTTCGAGGGCCTACGCCGTCGCGCAGGAATCACTGCTCGGCCCCTCCCCCGCCAAGAAGATCGGCCGCAGCGTCGCCGACGCGCTCGTCCTCAAGAAGATCCGCGCCCTCCTCGGCCCCGAGCTCCGCTACATCGTCTCGGGAGGCGCCCCCCTGTCCCCCGATCTCGCCCAGTTCTTCTCGGGCATGGGCCTCACCCTGCTCCAGGGCTACGGCCTGTCCGAATCCACCGGGCCCATCACGGTCCAGCTCCCGAACGACCGCGCCTCGGGGTACGTCGGGCCGGTCCTGCCGGGCAACGCGATCAAGATCGCGAAGGACGGTGAGATCCTCGTCAAGGGCGTCTCCGTGATGCGCGGCTATCACGGCCTGCCCGAAGAGACCGCCCGCGTCCTCGACCGCGGATGGTTCAGGACCGGTGACCTCGGGACGATCGACCGCAAGCACGGACTGCGCATCACCGGCCGCAAGAAGGAGCTCATCGTCACCGCCGGCGGGAAGAACGTGTCTCCCGAGGTCCTCGAGGAATCGCTCGCAACCCACCCCCTCATCGCATCCGTCATCGTCGTCGGCGAAGCCCGCCCCTACATCGGAGCGCTCATCGCCCTCGACCACGACATGGCGCCCTCGTGGTTCGCCACGCACGGGATCAACCCCGCCGAGGCCGGAAACGCAGCCGAGCACCCCAGAGTCCTCGAATCCCTCGAACGCGCGATCGCCCGCGCCAACAAGAAGGTGTCCCGAGCCGAGTCCATTCGGCGCTTCAGGATCATCGATGCGACCTTCACGGTGGAGAATGGATACATGACCCCCTCGATGAAGCTCAAGAGGTCGCGCGTGCTCGCCGACTGGGCCCACGAAGTGGACGCCCTGTACTCCGAAGGGGACAAGCAGAAGAGGAGCCTGAAGAAGCGATGACACTCCGTCGAATCGATGCCAACACCTGGGAGAACCCCGCGACCCGCGAGGCCGATCCCGGCTGGACCCTGCCGGGCATGCTCCGCAAGCGCCTCGAGGAGCACCCCGGCGAGATCGCCATCGAGATCCGCGGAGCGGTCGGCCAATGGCTGCCCATGAGCATCGATGAATTCGTCCGGCGCATCGACGACACCGCGCGCGGGCTCATCGGCATGGGCATCGGCCCCGGCGACCGCGTGGCGATCCTCGCACCGACCTCCTTCCACTGGGCGCTGCTCGACTACGCGGCGCTGAGCTGCGGGGCGATCACGGTCCCCATCTACGAGACCGACTCCGCCCAGCAGATCGATCACATCCTCAAGGACGCGCGGGTCTGCCTCGTCCTGACGGCCACGAGCCAGCAGGCCGATCTCGTCCGCACCGTCGCAGCGGATTCGATCCGCATCCTCTCCCTCGACCGGGGAGCGGAGAGGGAGATCGCAGCGGCCGCGCGCACCATCCCGGTCGAGGAGGTCCGCGCGCGCGGCGCGAAGGTCCGCATCGACGACGTCGCGACGATCATCTACACCTCCGGCACGACGGGCCTGCCCAAGGGCATCGAGCTCAGGCACGCCAATTTCATCGAGTCCTTCATCCAGGCCTACGACTTCCTCCCCGACCTCATCGCCTCCCCGAAGAGCCGGACCCTCCTCTTCCTCCCCCTCGCCCACTCCCTCGCGCGCTTCGTGATGTACGCCCTCATGTCCGGACGGGGCCGAGTGGCCTTCGCCCCGAACACGCACAACCTCGTCTCCGATATCCGCAGCTTCAAGCCGACGCTCCTCCTCGTCGTCCCCAGGGTGCTCGAGAAGGTCTACAACTCGGCGACCGCGAAGGCAGGCAAGGGCGTCAAGGCCTCGCTCTTCTCCTGGGCCGCGGCGCAGGCGAAGGCCGCATCGAAGGCCTCCGCCTACGCAGCTCCGCCCGAAATCGAAAAGGCGCCCGGCGTCGACGCGCCCATCACCGACACCTCCGCCGTTCACGATCCCTCGCTGCACCCCTCGCCCGGGCCGAGCCTCGCCCTGAAGACGAAGCTGAAGCTCGCCGACGCCCTCGTCCTCCGCCAGGTGAAATCCGTCCTCGGCCCGAACCTCAAGACCATCATCTGCGGAGGCGCGCCCCTCGCCGCGGACCTCGCGCACTTCTACCGCGGCCTGGGAATCACCCTCCTCCAGGGATACGGCCTCTCGGAGACGACGGGCCCCATCGCGGTCGAGTGGCCCTCCGACTTCCCGCCGGACTCCGTCGGCTTCCCCTGGCCCGGCAACACGATCCGCATCGCCGAGGACGGGGAGATCCTCCTCAAGGGCGTCTGCGTCACCCGCGGCTATCACAACCTCCCCGAGGAGACCGCGTCCGCCTTCAACGACGGATGGTTCCATTCCGGTGATCTGGGCTCCATCGACGAGTCGGGGCACCTGCGCATCACCGGGCGCAAGAAGGAGCTCATCATCACCGCCGGGGGCAAGAACGTCTCGCCCGAAGTGCTCGAGGACTCCCTCCAGACGCATCCGCTCATCTCCACCGTCGTCGTCGTCGGCGACGGTAGGCCCTACATCGGCGCCCTCATCACCCTCGATCCCGAGATGCTCCCCCTGTGGCTCGCCTCCAAGGGCCTCGAGGCCACCGATCCGGCCAGCGCCGCGGAGCTGCCGATCGTCCGCCAGTCCCTCGATCGGGCGATCGCCCGCGCGAACGAGAAGGTCTCACGGGCGGAGTCGATCCGCCGCTACAGGATCGTCAACGCCGCCTTCACCGTGGAGAACGGATACCTCACCCCGTCGCTCAAACTGAAGCGCCGCGCGGTCCTGCGCGACTTCAGCTACGAAGTGGACGCCCTCTACGCGGACGGCACGAAGGAGCACTGATGCCCGATCGCCCCGTCGCCCTCGTCACGGGAGCCACGCGCGGCCTCGGAAGCGCCATCGCACGCGCATTGGCGCCCACGCACCGCCTCATCATCGGGGGAAGGTCCGAAGAGGCCGTCACGAAGGCCTGCGCCGAATACGACGACGCGCTCGGCCTCATCGCCGATCTCACCGATGAGGACGCGACCGCACGGGCGCTCTGCGGCGCCCTGGCCCGAAGCGGAGGCCTCGACGTCCTCGTCAACAACGCGGGCATCGGCTGGAAGGCCCGCATCGAGGACACCGACCGAGTCCAGTGGCGCGAGATCCTCGAGACGAACCTCATCGCCGTCGCCGATCTCACGCGCCTGTGCCTCCCCGCGCTCAGGGAGTCCAGGGGCACCGCCGTCATGGTGAATTCGGGGGCGGGCGTGCGCATCTACCCCGAGGACGCCGCCTACACGGTCTCCAAATGGGCGCTGCGCTCCTTCACCGAGTGCCTGCGCGAGTCCGAACGCGGACGCATACGGGTCGTCTCCGTCCACCCCGGTCGGATCGACACCGAGATGCAGGTCCGCATGCAGATGCAGGCCGGGCGGCCCTACCGCGCAGAAGAGCACATGCGGGCCGAGGACGTCGCAGCCGCGATCCGCATGGCCGTCGATCTGCCCCTCTCGACGAACCTCGACGAGATCCACATGCGGACCACGGAAGTGAAGCTCTAAAGCCCCGCCCCCTCGTTCCTCGTTCCCTCGGTCAGGCGCCCGTCTCGACCGGGTCCTTCTTCAGGATCTCGGCGAGGAAGCGCCCGGTGTACGAACCCGGGACGGCCGCGACCGACTCCGGAGCGCCCTCGGCGACGACGAGTCCGCCGCCCGCCCCGCCCTCGGGGCCCATGTCGATGATCCAGTCCGCGGACTTGACGACATCCAGGTTGTGCTCGATGACGATCACCGTGTTCCCCTTGTCGACCAGCGACTGGAGGACCAGCAGGAGCTTGCGGATGTCCTCGGAGTGCAGGCCGGTCGTCGGCTCGTCGAGCACGTACACGGTCCGTCCCGTGGAGCGGCGCTGAAGCTCGGAGGCGAGTTTCACGCGCTGCGCCTCGCCGCCCGACAGGGTCGTCGCCGACTGGCCGAGACGCACGTAACCCAGGCCGACCTCGACGAGCGTATTGAGGTGGCGGGCGATCCGGCTGATCGGCGCGAAGAACTCGGCCGCCTCGGCGACCGGCATATCGAGGACGTCGGCGACCGACTTGCCCTTGTACAGGATCTCCAGGGTCTCCCGGTTGTAGCGGGCCCCGTGGCAGACCTCGCAGGGGACGTAGACGTCCGGCAGGAAGTTCATCTCGATGCGCAAGGTGCCGTCGCCCTTGCAGGCCTCGCAACGACCGCCCTTCACATTGAAGGAGAAGCGCCCCGGACCGTATCCGCGCACCTTCGCCTCGGGGGTCTCGGCGAAGAGCTTGCGGATCGCGTCCCACACGCCCGTATAGGTCGCCGGATTAGACCGCGGGGTCCGCCCGATCGGCGACTGGTCGACATGGACGACCTTGTCGAGGTGCTCGACGCCCGCGATCGAACGGTGACGGCCGGGGACGAGCCGGGCCCCGTTGAGCCTCGAGGCCAACGAGCGGTAGAGGATCGAATTGACGAGGGTCGACTTGCCCGAACCCGATACGCCGGTCACCGCGACGAAGCACCCGAGGGGGAAATCCACCGTCACATCGTGGAGATTGTGCTCCTTGGCGCCCTTGACGGTGAGGATCCGCTCGGGATCGACGGGACGGCGCTCCTTCGGCGTGCGGATGGCCCTGCGCCCGGAGAGGTAATCGCCCGTGATCGAGCGCGTGTTCTCCTTGAGCTCGGCGAGAGTGCCCGAATGGACCACCCAGCCGCCGGCCTCCCCCGCTCCCGGCCCGATGTCGACGATCCAATCCGCCGCCTCCATCGTCTCCTCGTCGTGCTCGACGACGATGAGGGTGTTGCCGAGGTCGCGCAGGCGCTTGAGCGTATCGATGAGGCGCCGGTTGTCCCGCTGGTGCAGGCCGATCGAGGGCTCGTCGAGGACGTAGAGCACGCCGACGAGCCCCGAACCGATCTGCGTCGCCAGGCGGATGCGCTGAGCCTCCCCGCCCGAGAGCGTGCCCGCGGCCCGGGAGAGCGTCAGGTAGGTCAGGCCGACGTCGATGAGGAAGTCGAGGCGGGCCTTGATCTCCTGGAGGATCGGGGCGGCGATCGCCGCGGCGCGGGCCTCGAGATCGAGATCCTCGATGTGGGCCCTGGCCTCGGTGATCGACAGATCGGACAGTTCGGCGATCGACAGTCCCCCCACCGTCACCGCCAGGACCTCGGGGCGCAGGCGCGCTCCCTTGCACACCGGGCAGGGGATCTCCCGCATGAAGGCGTCGAGCTTCTCAGTCACCCATTCCGATTCGGTCTCCTGGCGCTTGCGCTCGATGTAGGACACCGCGCCCTCGAAGCCCGTCGTGTAGGAGCGCTCGCGCCCCCAGCGGTTGCGGAACTTCACCTTCACCTCGTAATCGCGGCCGAAGAGGATCGCCTCCCTCGCCTCGGGCGCGAGATCCTTCCACGGCGTCGACATCGAGAACCCCAGTTCACCCGCCAAGGAGGTGAGAAGGCGCTTGTGGTAGGTGAAATTCGAGTTCCAGGGGATCACCGCGCCCTCGGCCAGGCTGAGCTCCTCATCGGGAACCACGAGATCCGGATCCACTTCCAGACGGGTTCCCAGGCCGGTGCAGTCCGGGCACGCCCCGTAGGGCGCGTTGAAGGAGAAGGTCCTCGGCTCGATCTCCTCGAGGGCGAGGGGGTGATCATTCGGGCAGGCGCGCTTCTCCGAATAGCGCCTGCGCCGTTCCGGATCGTCCTCGGCGAGATCCACCGCGTCGATCACGACCAGCCCGTCGGATAGGCGCAGCGCCGTCTCGATCGAATCGGTCAGGCGCTGACGCATCCCCGAGCGCACCACCAGGCGGTCGACGACGACCTCGATCGTGTGCTTGAGCTTCTTCTCCAGGACCGGCGCGTTCTCGAGCCGGACGGCCTCGCCGTCGATGATCGCCCGGGTGAAGCCCGAAGAGCGCAGCTCATCGATGAGGTCCTGGTACTCGCCCTTGCGACCGCGCACGACGGGCGAGAGCACCTGGAAGCGCGTGCCCTCCTCCATCGCGCGCACCCGGTCCACGATCTGCTGGGGCGTCTGGGCCTGGATGCGCGCACCGCAGACCGGGCAGTGCGCCGTGCCCGCGCGCGCGTAGAGGAGGCGGAGGTAATCGTGGATCTCCGTGATCGTGCCGACGGTCGAGCGCGGATTGCGCGAGGTCGACTTCTGATCGATCGAGACGGCCGGCGAGAGCCCCTCGATGAAGTCGACATCGGGCTTGTCCATCTGCCCGAGGAACTGACGCGCATAGGACGACAGGGACTCGACGTAGCGCCGCTGGCCCTCGGCGAAGATCGTGTCGAAGGCCAAGGAGGACTTGCCGGACCCCGATAGGCCCGTGAAGACGATCATCGCATCGCGGGGGAGTTCGAGCTTCACGTCCTTGAGGTTGTGCTCGCGGGCGCCGGAGATGATGAGTGAGTCATGCACACCGCGATTCTACCCGGGCGAGCGCCCGCCCGTCGTACATGTGTTCCATCGCGGACGGCGTGCGATCACTGGCATGATGGGCGAATGAGCCTTTACGTGATCGAATACACCTACGACCACACGCTGGATTCCCTCATCCAGACCTTCCGCCCGGCGCATCGCGAGTTCCTGCGCCGCCTGCATGGAAGCGGTCGGCTCGTCGCCTCCGGATTCCTCCGCGACGGCCGCTCCAACGATGCGCTCATCATCCTCTCGGCCTCCTCCGCCCAGCGGGTCGAGGAGATCCTGGCGGAGGATCCTTTCGAGACGAACGGATTCATCCTCTCCAAGCGGATCCGCGAATGGGTCCCCACCATCGGCATGGCGGCAGACGGTTTCGACACGGAGTTCCCGATCTCCTGAGCCGTCCGGCGCCTTGATCCGGCGATTCGGGCGCCTCGGGCGCGCCTTGCGTCCTATCGTTGGGCCATGGCCCATTTCGCTGTGTTCTACGAGTACGATCCTTCGAAGTCCGAGCTCGCCGATGAGGTCCGCCCGCGCCACCGCGCCTTCTTGGCCGATCTCAAGGAGCGGGGCGCGAATGTCGCTTCGGGCCCGCTGAGCGGCGATGGCCCGAACGCCCTCCTCATCTTCGAGGCGGATTCCGCTCAGGCCGTCGCGGAGCTGCTCGACGCGGATCCCTTCAAGGTCTGCGGAGTCATCATCAGCCGTTCCATCCATCCGTGGAATCCGGTGATCTCGCGGTTCTGACGCCGCTCCTCGAACCGTCCTTCAGGCCCTTCCGGCCTCCTCCGCCCGTTTCACGAGACGACGGTTGAGCATCCGGTAGGCGGCCTCGATCGCCGCACCCGCGAGGACACCGGCGACGAGGATCACCGCCCACTGCCCGGGCGTCGGCACGGCGAGGGCGAAGAACTCCCGCGTCACCGGCACGAGGACGCCGAGCGCGGCCATCGCCCCCATCGCCGCGAGGAGGAGGATCCTCCAGCCCACCAGGGGCCGGGCCGTGATGGAGAGCAGCCACAGCGCACCGATCATGAGCGCGAGGGTCGCAGCGGTGCGGCCCTCGACCGTGCCGACCCCCACGAGGTGATAGGCGCTCAGCGAGGCCACGGCCAGGCCGACGCCCGCGGGCACCGCCAGCGAGAGGATGCGGGGGAGGAATCCCGGAACGTACCGCCTCGCATTGGGCGCCAGGGCGAGGGCGAAGGCGGGGATCCCGATCGTGAAGGCCCCGATGTAGGTGAAGTGCCTGGGCAGGAAGGGATAGGGAGCCGCGGCGATCGCGATCGCGATGACCGTGATCGCGGCGTAGACCGTCTTGGAGAGGAACAGGGCGGCCACGCGCTCCATGTTCGCGATGATCCGGCGCCCCTCGGCCAGCACTCCGGGGAGGACGGAGAAGCGCGAATCGACGAGGACGATCTGAGCGACGGCCTTCGTCGCCCGTGCGCCCTCCCCCATCGCGATGCCGAGATCGGCGTCCTTGAGCGCCAGGGCGTCGTTGACGCCGTCGCCGGTCATCGCGACGCAGCGGCCCCGCGCCTGAAGCGCCTGGACCATCGCCCGTTTCTGCTCGGGCGTGACGCGGCCGAAGACATCGGCCCCCTCGACGGCATCCGCGAACTCGTCCGAGAGGTGATCGTCGGGGAGCTCGCGCGCATCGACGACGCGCAGTTCCCCGCCGTCGGGACGGTGGAGGCCGGCCCTTCGCGCCAGAGCGCCCACCGTCAGGGCGTTGTCGCCCGAGATGACCCTCAGGCGGATCCCCTGCTCCTCGAAGTAGGCCATCGTCTCGGCGGCATCCGAGCGGAGCTCCTCCTCGAGGATCACCAGGCCGAGGGGGCGCCGCTGCGGGGGAAGATCCTGCGCAGGGGCCGAGGGCGCGGCCGCCACGAGCACGACCACGCGTCGGCCCGAAGAGGCTTCGGAGTCGATCCTCCTGCACAGCTCAGCGGACGCGCCGTCGGGCAGCAGGATCTCGGGGGCGCCCAGGTACCAGCTCGCCGACTCGGTCCCGATCGCGGCCCACTTGCGGGCCGAGGAGAAGGGGACGCTCCACTCGGCCTCGAGGGCGGGGAGATCCTGTTCGAGGGCGCGCGCGATCGCTCGCGAGGTCTCATTCGACGAGAGCGCGGCGAGCGCGGCCAGAGCCGCTCCGGCCTCTTCGGGGGCCTCGTCGAAGAGGCCGAGCTCGCGCACCGCGATCCGCCCGGTCGTGAGGGTCCCCGTCTTGTCCGTGCACAGGGCGTCGACGCGTGCGAGCACCTCGACCGCGGGCAGCTCCTGGACCAGCACCCCGCGCCTCGCCAGAGTCGCCGATCCGATGGCGAAGTTCATCGAGGTGAGCAGGACGAGTCCCTGCGGGATCATGCCCACGACGCTCGCCACCGCCAGGACGATCGCGCCCGACCAGTCCGCGCCCTCGGCGATTCGCGTCTGCGACCAGATGGTGAGGGCGATCATCGGCAGCAGGAGCGCCGAGATCACCTTGAGCACGCGGTCGATGCTCGTCTGGATCTGTGAAACGGTCGGTGAATAGACCCGCGCCCTGCGGGCGAGGTCCTGGGCGTAGACGCGATCGCCGACGGTCGTCGCCCGCATGGTCGCCGATCCCGACACGACCGAGGTGCCGGCGAGGAGGGGGTCGCCCTCCTGCTTCTTGACGGGCTCGGATTCTCCGGTGAGGAGGGACTCGTCGACCTCCAGTCCCCCGGAGGCAGCGACGATCCCATCGGCGCAGATCTGGTCGCCGAGCTCGATGAGGATCACCTCGTCGAGGACGACCTGCGAAGCCGGGACCTCGACGACGCTCCCGTCGCGGCGGACCCGCGCGCGCGGCGCATCCACGATCGCGAGGGAGTCGAGGGTGCGTTTCGCCCTGATCTCGGACGTGATGCCGATGACCGCGTTGAAGATCATGACTCCGGCGAAGACGGCGTCCTGAACGTGGCCGAACACGAGGATGAGGACGGCCGCGGTCGCCAGGATCGCGTTGAACGCCGTGAAGACGTTCTCGCGGATGATCGATCCCAGGGAGCGGGAGGTCTTCGAGGTCGTCGTGTTCACCTCGCCCCGAGCAATGCGCTCGCGGACGTCGGCGGCCGTCAGCCCCTGCTGTATATCGATGAGTTTGTCCACGTGTTCGTCTCCATCGGCCCGCAGCGGATCAGTCGCGCGCAGGCTCCACCTGCTTCTTCTTCGCCTTCACCTTCGAGCCGATGAGGGAAGCCGCGACTGTCAGCGCGATCGTGACGAGGATGAAGACGAGCGAGGGGACGATTCCGATCTCGGGCGCCCAGTGCATCCCCTCGCCCCCGTTGAGGAAGGGCAGGGTGTTCTCGTGCATCGCGTGCAAAATGAGCTTCGTGCCGATGAATCCGAGGATCGCGGCCAGTCCGAAGTGGAGGTAGATGAGCCTCTCGAGCAGTCCGTCGATGAGGAAGTAGAGCTGACGCAGGCCGAGCAGGGCGAAGGCGTTGGCGGCGAACACGATGTACGGCTCGCGCGTCAGGCCGAAGATCGCGGGGATCGAGTCGAAGGCGAACATGAGGTCCGCGGTGCCGAGGGCGAAGACCACGAGCAGCATCGGGGTGAGGTAGGTCCGGCCGCCGTGCCGGTGGAGGAACTTCTGCCCCATGAAGCCGTCGGTGACGGGGAAGACGCGCCGCATCATCCTGACGAAGGAGTTCTCGCGGTACTCGTCCTCGGATTCCTCTTCGCCGCCGACGCCCTCGCGCGCCTGGGAGAGCGCGGTCCACAGCAGCCATGCGCCGAAGATGAAGAAGACCCAGGTGAAGCGCTCGATGAGCGCAGCACCGATGAGGATGAAGACCAGGCGCAGGACGAGGGCGATGATGATCCCCGAGAGGAGCGCCTTCTGCTGGAAGTTCCTCGGCACCCTGAACGAGGTCATGATGATGATGAACACGAAGAGGTTGTCGAGCGACAGGGCCTTCTCGGTGAGGAAGCCCGCGTAGTATTCGCCGGCGTACTGGGCGCCGTAGACGAGCCAGATGATGAGGCCGAATCCGAGGCCCAGGAGCACGTAGCCGAGCGACCACCAGGTAGCCTCTTTGAGCGTGGGGGCGTGCGGCTTCCGAACGTGACCGACGATATCGACGGTGATGAGCGCGAGAATAACGACGGCCAGACCGAACCAGCCGAGGGCGTGAACATGCACGGTGTGGGAACCCCTTAGAGGTACGAGCGATCGGATGAGGTCTCTTCCCACCCGAATGGGCGGCTGGTCCGAGCATTGCTCGTCTCCAACGCCGTGGTGACGAACCAGCACTTCTTGGGATTACTCCCCTCGGGGATCATTCTACCCCCGAGCAGGCCCGAAGCGCCTTTCGGACCCGCCTGTGCACGGCGGAATTCCTCACGTTCCCGCCTCCTTCAGTTGGCCGCCCGCATCTGGCGCAGCTCCTTCTTGAGGTCCTTGATCTCATCGCGCAGTCTGGCCGCGACCTCGAATTGGAGCTCGCCCGCCGCCGTCATCATCTGCTCCGAGAGGTCCTCGATGAGGGCGACGAGTTCGCCCTCGGCGCCCGCCGCGCCTCGCGCCGTCGCCGAAGCGCGGGCCGATGCGCTGCGCTCCTTGCGGTAGCCCCCTTCGAGGAGTTCTTCGGTGTCGATCTGCTCGCGGGCGAGCATGTCGGTGACATCCGCGATCTTCTTGCGCAGTGGCTTGGGGTCGATGCCGCGCTCCTCGTTGTAGGCGATCTGCTTGGCGCGGCGGCGCTCGGTCTCCGAGATCGCCGCCTCCATCGAGTCGGTGATCCGATCGGCGTACATGTGGACCTCGCCGGAGACGTTGCGGGCGGCGCGCCCGATCGTCTGGATGAGCGAACGGGTCGAACGGAGGAAGCCCTCCTTGTCGGCGTCGAGGATCGACACGAGCGAGACCTCGGGCAGGTCGAGGCCCTCGCGCAGGAGATTGATGCCGACGAGGACGTCGAACTTGCCCATGCGCAGCTCGCGCAGGAGCTCGACGCGCCGCAGCGTGTCGACGTCGGAGTGGAGGTATTCGACGCGGACGCCGCGCTGAGCGAGGTAGGTCGTGAGGTCCTCGGCCATCTTCTTCGTCAAGGTGGTGACGAGGACGCGCTCGTCCTTGTCGACGCGGACCCGCACCTCCTCGAGGAGGTCGTCGATCTGCCCCTTCGTCGGTTTGACCACGATCTTCGGATCGACCAGTCCGGTCGGGCGGATGATCTGCTCGACGACGCCGTCGGAGCGCTCGAGCTCGTAATCCCCCGGCGTCGCCGAGAGGTAGACGGTCTGGCCGATCCGCTCGACGAACTCGTCCCATTTCAGGGGCCGGTTGTCCATCGCGGAGGGCAGCCGGAATCCATGATCGACGAGAGTGCGCTTGCGCGACATGTCGCCCTCGAACATCGCGCCGATCTGCGGGACGGTGACATGGGACTCGTCGATGATGAGGACGAAGTCGTCGGCGAAGTAGTCGAGGAGCGTGTGCGGCGGCGTCCCCTGCTCGCGGCCGTCGATGTGGCGGGAGTAGTTCTCGACTCCCGCGCAGGAGCCGATCTCACGGAGCATTTCGAGGTCGTAGGTCGTGCGCATGCGCAGGCGCTGCGCTTCGAGGAGCTTGCCCTGGGACTCGAACCATGCGAGGCGCTCGGCGAGTTCGGCCTCGATCGAGGCGATCGCCCGTTTCATCCGCTCCTCGCCCGCGACGTAGTGGGACGCGGGGAAGAGGTAGACGTGATCGACCTCGGAGATGACATCGCCGGTGAGCGGGTGGAGGACGGCGAGGGCGTCGATCTCGTCGCCGAACATCTCGATGCGGATCGCGAGCTCCTCGTAGACGGGGATGATCTCGATCGTGTCCCCGCGGACCCGGAAGGTGCCGCGGGTGAAGGCGATGTCGTTGCGGACGTACTGCATGTTCACGAAGGCGCGGAGCATCTCATCCCGATCGATTCGCATGCCGCGCTCGAGCTCGACCATGCGGGCGACGTACTCCTCGGGCGTGCCCAGGCCGTAGATGCACGAGACGGAGGCGACGACGACGGTGTCCCGTCTCGTCAGTAGGTTGTTCGTCGCGCTGTGGCGCAAACGCTCGACCTCGTCGTTGATCGAGGAGTCCTTCTCGATGTAGGTGTCCGTCTGCGGGATGTAGGCCTCGGGCTGGTAGTAGTCGTAGTAGGAGACGAAGTACTCGACCGCGTTGTTCGGCAGGAGTTCGCGGAATTCAGCGGCGAGCTGGGCGGCGAGGGTCTTGTTCGGCTCGATGACGAGGGCGGGGCGCTGAACCCGTTCGATGAGCCATGCGGTGGTCGCCGACTTGCCCGTGCCCGTCGCGCCCATGAGGACGATGTCCTGCTCGCCGTCGTTGAGCCTGCGGGCGAGTTCGGCGATGGCCGCGGGTTGATCGCCCGAGGGCGTGTACTCGGAGATCACCTCGAAGGGGTGCTCCTGGCGCAGGATCGTCCGTTCGTTCACGGCTTCACCGTAGACGCTTCCGGGCCCGCTCGCCCGCCAGGGGCCTTGCGGGCCGCAGCCAGGAGCGATCGATCGCCTCGACGAGGCCGATCGCGTCCTCACGGGTTCCGGAATTCTCGACGAGGATATGGGCGAGGGCCCGTCGATCGTCATCGGAGGATTGGGCGGACATGCGGCTCAGGGCTTCGTCACGGGGGGTCCCGCGGACCTCGAGGCGTTCGAGCCTGAGCTCCACGGGGGCCTCGACGACGAGGATCGCGTCGAATCGCCCGGCGAGTCCGGCTTCCACGAGGAGGGGGACGTCGTAGACCGCGAGTCCGTCTTCGGGCGCCCGTGCGAGGATCGCGGCGGCGCGATCGGCGATGAGCGGATGCAAGATGGCCTCGACCTCCTCCCGGGCATCGCGATCGGCGAAGATGATCGCCGCGAGGGCGGCGCGATCGAGCCCTCCGGAAGCGAGGAGGATGTCCTCGCCGAAGCGGTCGATGAGCCGCTGAAGGCCCTCACTCCCCCGTTCGACGACCTCGCGCGCGATGCGGTCGGCGTCGGCCACCGTAGCGCCGATCCCCTCCAAGGCCGAGGAGACCGTGCTCTTCCCCGAGCCGATGCCCCCGGTCAGGCCGATCCTCAGCGCCCTTGCGCGCGGGCGATCGAAGGGGCGCAGCAGGCGGGCCCTCGCCCCGCCCTCCTCAAGGGAGCGCGGCGCGGAGTCGAGATCATGCGGGCTCATTCCCCCATCCTCCCGCAAAGGGGCGCGCCCCGCGAATCTCTTCGCGGGGCGCGCCCCTGAGTGAGCGAAGCGGGACGAACCCGGATCGGACTCAGTTGTTGTTCGTCAGCTTTTCACGGAGGGCCGCGAGGGCCTCATCCGAGGCGAGAGTGCCGGAGGAGTCCACGGGGGTGGAGTAGGAGGCCTGCTCTTCGACGGAGGGAACCGCCTCGACATCCTCCTCCTGAGCCTTGAGGACCTGGGCCTTGTGGGCCTCCCAACGGGCCTGGGCCTCGGCGTACTGGGCCTCCCAGGCTTCGCGCTGAGCCTCGTAGCCCTCCATCCACTCCTGGGTCTCCGGATCGAAGCCCTCGGGGTACTTGTAGTTGCCGTTCTCGTCGTACTCGGCGGCCATGCCGTAGAGCGAGGGATCGAACTCCTCGGAGCTCGGATCCACGCCCTCGTTCGCCTGCTTGAGCGACAGGGAGATGCGGCGGCGCTCGAGATCGATGTCGATGACCTTGACGAAGGCGTCATCGCCGACCTTGACGACCTGGTCGGGCAGGTCGACGTGGCGCTGGGCGAGCTCGGAGATGTGGACGAGGCCCTCGATGCCGTCCTCGACGCGCACGAAGGCGCCGAAGGGGACGAGCTTGGTGACCTTGCCCGGCACGACCTGGCCGATCGCATGGGTGCGCGCGAAGGCCTGCCACGGATCCTCCTGGGTCGCCTTGAGCGAGAGGGAGACGCGCTCGCGGTCCATGTCGACGTCGAGGACCTCGACGGTGACTTCCTGTCCGACCTCGACGACCTCGGAGGGGTGGTCGATGTGCTTCCAGGAGAGCTCGGAGACGTGCACGAGGCCGTCGACGCCGCCGAGATCGACGAAGGCGCCGAAGTTGACGATCGAGGAGACGTTGCCCGTGCGGACCTGGCCCTTGGCCAGGGTGTGGAGGAAGTTCGTGCGGACCGCGGACTGGGTCTGCTCGAGCCACGCGCGACGGGACAGGCCCACGGTGTTGCGGTTCTTGTCGAGCTCGATGAGCTGCGCCTCGATCTCGCGGCCGAGGTAGGGCTGGAGATCGCGGACGCGACGCATCTCGACGAGGGAGGCGGGCAGGAAGCCGCGCAGGCCGATGTCGAGGACTCA
>NZ_JBNOYB010000085.1:0-7250 GCF_050312375.1 Schaalia sp. | reverse complement strand
GTAGTCGCCGATCGGCGCCGCCCGCCCCCGGGCATTCGCCTCTGCGGGTTCGAAGGCCCGCCGCCCTGATACGATGACCGCGCGCCGCTTGGCCGCCGCGCGCACTAGGCTGGTCGCATGAGAATCGTGCGCTTCTCCGATGGAGACTCCCCCCGCTACGGCGCCCTCGAGGAGGGCTCGACCCGCATCGTCGTCCTCAAGGGCGACCCGCTCTTCAACGAGATCGAACCCGACGGGCGCATCGTCGAACTCGACGAGGTCCGCCTCCTTTCACCCGTGATCCCCAGGTCGAAGGTCATCGGCATCGGGACGAACTTCGCAGACCGGGTCCGAGCCCCCGGCTCGCCCGAACCCGAGACGATGCCCCCGGTCTTCCTCAAGGCGAACACCTCCGTCATCGGCCCCGACGACCCGATCGTCCTGCCCGAGTGGAGCCGGGACGTCATCTACGAGGGCGAGCTCGCCGTCGTCATCAAGTCCCTCGCCAAGGACGTGCCCCTCGACGAGGTCGACCAGGTCATCCTCGGCTACACCCTGTGCAACGACGTGACCGCGCGCGATGCGATGGACGGCGGCCCCTGGCTCAAGGGCAAGTCCTTCGACACCGCCTGCCCGCTCGGCCCCTGGATCGTCGTGGATCCCGAGCTCGACGTCCAGGACCTCACGATCTCCGGCCGTGTCGGCGACGCGCACACCTCCGGGTCAACCGCCTGCATGCTCCACACGGTCCGGGAACTCGTCGCCTACTGCTCAACCCTGTTCACCCTCCTTCCCGGCGACGTCATCACGACCGGCTGCCCGGGAGTCTCCGGTCCGATCACCGACGGCGACACCGTCTCCTTCGAGATCCCCGAGATCGGCCGCCTCACGAACCCGGTGCTGCGCCGATGAGCACCGCGCCGCGCTACCTCAGATTCCTCGCCGAGGGCGAGGACGAGCCCCGCTTCGGCGTGCTGGCCGAGGACTCCGAAGAGATCCTCGAACTCGCCTCGGCCCCCTTCCCCTCCGGGGCCCAGGCGACCGGTCGCGCCTACGCCCTCGACTCCGCGCGCCTCCTCGCGCCGGTGGCCGCGCCCTCGAAGATCATCGGCATCGGGAAGAACTACGCGGATCACGCGCGCGAAATGGGCGGCGAAGCCCCGGACCAGCCGGTGATCTTCCTCAAGCCGAGCACCTCGATCATCGGGCCCGACGACCCCATCATCCGTCCCGCATGGTCCGACGAAGTCCATCACGAGGGCGAACTCGCCGTCGTCATCAAGACCCTCGCCAAGGACGTTCCCGTCGAAGAGGCTGACCGGGTCGTCCTCGGCTATACGATCGCGAACGACGTGACGGCCCGGGACATTCAGCGGACCGACGCGCAGTGGACGAGGGCGAAGGGCTTCGACACCGCCTGCCCGCTCGGCCCCTGGATCACCGCCGACCCCCGGCTCGACGTCGACGACCTGCGCGTGACGACGCGAGTGGACGGGCAGACCCGCCAGGACGACACCACCGCGCACATGATCACGCCCGTCCGCGAACTCATCTCCTACGTCTCCTCCGTCTTCACCCTCCTGCCGGGAGACGTCATCATCACCGGGACCCCGGCCGGCGTCGGCCCGATCGGAGCCGGACAACGAGTCGAAGTCGAGATCGAGGGCATCGGCGTCCTGTCCAACCCGGTCGTCGACGCCTGAGGCCCGCCCTCGGCCCGTCGGGGAAGGCGCCGACGCCGCGCACGGGAACCCCCGCCTGGCTCCTGCGAGGCACGCGAGCGCCCGCCGCGGAGGTAAAATCATGCCTCCGCGGGTCCCGCGGAAAACCCATCACCATTTGAGGAAGTAACGAAATGTCGACGACGACTTCGTCCCCGGCGCCAGGCGGCGCCGACGCTGCAACTGCTGTCGAAATGGCCGGACTCGATGTCATCCCCGAGTCCCAGCGCAAAGGCCGCCCCGCCGACCTGTTCATGCCGTGGTTCGCGGCCAACATCTCGGTCCTCGGAATCTCGTGGGGCTCGTGGGTCCTCGGATTCGGCATCTCCTTCATCCAGGCCGTCATCGTGTCGGTCATCGGCGTCGTCCTGTCCTTCGGGGTCTGCGGACTCATCGCGATCGCCGGCAAGCGCGGCTCGGCCCCCACCCTTGTGCTCTCCCGAGCCGCCTTCGGCTACAACGGCAACCGGATCTCAGCGGTCATCTCCTGGATCCTCACGGTCGGCTGGGAGATGTTCCTGTGCGTCATGGCCGTTCAGGCCACTGCGACCGTCATGGGCGCCCTCGGCTTCGAGAACCATCTCCTCGCGCAGATCATCGCCCTCGTCCTCGTCCTCGTCCTCGCCGCCGGTTCCGGCATCCTCGGCTTCGACACGATCATGAAGGTCCAGACCTGGATCACCTGGGCGACCGCCGTCCTCACGATCATCTACCTCGTCCTCGTCTTCCCCTCGATCGACTTCGCGGCGGTCATGGCCATCCCGGCCGGACCGGCCACCGCGGTCATCGGCGCGGGCATCATGCTCCTCGTCGGCTTCGGCTTCGGCTGGATCAACGCGGCCGCCGACTACTCGCGCTACCTGCCCCGCGCGGCGTCCACGAAGGGCGTCGTCGGCTGGACGACCTTCGGCGCGGCGCTTCCCTGCGTGATCCTCGTCTTCTTCGGCCTGCTCCTCGTCGGCTCCAACGCCGAGCTCGGCGAGGCCATCGGCGCCGACCCGATCGGCGCGCTCACGACGATCCTGCCGACCTGGTTCCTCGTCCCCTTCGCCCTCGTCGCCATCCTCGGCCTCATCGGCGGCATCGTCATGGACATCTACTCCTCGGGCCTGTCGCTGCTCGCCACCGGCATTCCCGTGATCCGCCCGGTCGCCACCGCGATCGACGGCACGATCATGCTGGTCGGCACCGTCGTGGTCGTCTTCTTCTCCGACTCCTTCTTCGGCCCCTTCCAGGGCTTCCTCATCACCCTCGGCGTCGTGATCTCGGCCTGGGGCGGCGTCATGCTCGCCGACATCGCACTGCGGAAGAAGGACTACGACGAGCCCTCCCTCTTCGTCGCCGACGGCCGATACGGATCGGTCAACTGGGGCGCGATCGCCTCGCTCCTCCTCGGGTCCTTCATCGGCTGGGGCCTCGTCGTCAACACCTACGCCGGGTGGCTCTCGTGGCAGGGCTACTTCCTCGGCCCGCTCGGCGGACGCGAAGGCGCATGGGCCTACTCGAACCTCGGAGTCCTCGTCGCGATGATCATCGGCTTCCTCGGATACTGGCTCACCTCCTCCAAGCGCGTGCGCAACCAGGAGCTCCAGCCCTCCCGCTCCTTCGAGGAGGCCTGACATGACGGCCGACCCGCGTTTCGCCGAGGCCCTCCTCGACGCGAAGGCGCGCGAAGGCGCGGCCCGTCTCGCCGAACTCACAGGTGCGGACCGCCATGACGCCCTCGTCGTCCTCGGCTCGGGCCTGGCCGGATCCCTCGATTCCGCCGAGCGCTGGGGCGAAGCCGCCGCCCGGATGCGCCTCTCCGAACTGCCGGGCGTCCTCGCCCCGGTAGCGGACGGCCACCTCGATGAGCTGCGCTCCTACGAAATCGACGGTCGGCGCGTCCTCGTCGCCCTCGGCCGCACGCATCTGTACGAGGGCGCGTCCCCCGCGCAGGTGACGGCCCTCGCCCGGATCGCAGTCGCAGCCGGAATCGACCGCGCGGTGCTCGCCAATGCCAACGGGTGCCTGCGCGATTGGGAGCTCGGCGACGTCATGGCGATCCGCGACCACGTGAACCTCTCCGGGAGCTCGCCCTTCAACGGCCCCCTGTTCACCGACGTCATGGGCACATGGGATCCCGGGTTCGCGGCGCTCCTCGAGGGAGTGTGCGAGCGCTCGGGCTCCTACGCGATCCTCCGGGGGCCCGAGTACCAGACGATGGCCGAGACGAGGATCCTCGCCATGCTCGGGATCGACTGCGTCGGCATGTCGACCGTCATGGAGGCGATCTGCCTCCACGGCCTCGGTATCCGCGTCGCGGGGATGAGCGTCGTCTCCGACCTCTCCTTCGCCGAAGCGCCGACCGATCCGAGCGCGGTCGTGGAGGCCGCCGCCCGCGCCGGCGAAACGGTCCGGATCGGCATCGAAACGGTCCTCGCGGCCGACTGAAGCGCGGCTGCTCAGAACGAAGGACGCGGGGTGCTGCGACCGTGGGGGCCGCAGCACCCCGCGCTCGCGTGCTCGCCTGCTTGGCGTGTGTGCCGTGCTTGGCGTGCTCGCACGCTCGCGTGCTTGTGTGCTTGCGTACTTGTGTGCGGGCAGCGCCCGCAGATCGGACTAGCGCAGGCTCGTGCCCGAGACCAGGGCGAGAGTCCGCTCGATGATGTCGGCGACGACCTCGTGCGAAGTCGCCAGATTCACCCGCGCCCACTGCGAGTAGTCGGCGCCGAGGTCCTTGCCGTCGTTCACCCCGATCCCGGCCAGCTCGCGCATCGCGACCCCGGGGGAGGGCTTCAAACCGAGGCCCTCGAATCCCCACCAGGTCAGGTAGGTGCCCTGCGGCCTCGTGAACGCGATCGGGGAGTTCGCCAGGGCCTGCTCCACCGCGTCCACATTGAGGCGGATGTAGTCGCGCACCTCGCTCTGCCATGAATCCGTTGAGGTGTAGGCCGTGATCTGCCCGATCGTGCCGATGACACTCGCTCCGAAGGCCAGGCGCTGACCGAAGGAGTCCCAGCGCCTCGCCAAGGAATCGTCGGGGAGAATGACCTGGGCCGACGGCAGGCCCGCGATGTTCCACCCCTTGGAGGCCGCAGTCGCGGTGACCGTCCTCGCCGCGGCGGCCCCGCTCACCCGCGCGTAGGAGATGAAGGGGACGTCATCGAGGACGAGAGGGGAGTGGATCTCATCGGAGAAGACCAGGGCGTCCGAGCCTTCGAGCGCCGCATCGAAGGCGCGGAGCTCGGCCTCGGAGAGCACCCGCCCCGTCGGGTTCCACGGGTTGCACAGGATCACGAGTCCGGCGCCGGCCTCCAGGCCCCGGCGAATCCCCTCGAGGTCGAGGGCCCAGCCGCGCCCGCCGGCGGCCTCGCCGCGCAGCGAGGGCACTTCGATCACCGGGTGGCCGAGGTCGACCGGGATCGTGAGGAAGGGCATGTACGCGGGGGTCGGAACGATCACGGGCGCGCCCTCGGGGACGAGATTCCGGATCACCGCCTCGAGCGCGGGAAGGACCGAGGCGACCAGACGCACCTGGGCGGGCTCGATCGACCAGCCGAAGCGCTCCGCTTGGAAGGACGCCGTCGCATCCGCAATCGCCGAGGCGAGCCATTTGGGCTGATAGCCGAGCAAACCCTCATCGATCGCGGCCTTCATGGCGGCGGCGACCGCGGGCGAGGTGCCGAAGTCCATTTCAGCGACCCACGCTCCGATCGTCGGCGAACCGTCCTCGCGCGTGATCCCCGTCCACTTCAAGGTGCCCGTCTTGCGCGCCTCTTCCGGCGAGAAGATCCTCAAGGTCATCGATGCTCCTTACTCGTCCAAACGTCCACAGGCTATCGCCCAATCGGCTCAGGGGCGTCCAGGGCCGCTTGACGAGGGCGGAACTGTCCGCTTCAGGCGAGTAGAATCGGCCCCATCATGAGTGAAACGACTGCCTCCGGCGCCGATGTGCGCGTTCGATTCTGCCCGTCCCCGACCGGAACCCCCCACGTGGGAATGGTCCGCACCTGCCTGTTCAACTGGGCGTACGCGCGCCACACCGGCGGCACCTTCGTCTTCCGCATCGAAGACACCGATGCGGCGCGCGACTCCCAGGAGTCCTTCGATCAGATCATCGACTCCCTGTCGTGGCTCGGTCTGGACTGGGATGAGGGCGTGAACAAGGGCGGCCCCCACGGCCCTTACCGCCAATCCGAGCGCATGGACATCTACAAGGACGTCGCCGCCAAGCTGCTCGAGGGCGGGTACGCCTATGAGTCCTACTCGACCCCCGCCGAGATCGAGGAGCGCCACCGCGCCAAGGGGGAGGATCCCAAGCTCGGTTACGACGGCTTCGACCGCGACCTCTCGGATGCGCAGATCGCCGCCTTCAAGGCGCAGGGGCGTGAACCGGTCCTGCGTATGCGGATGCCCGATGAGGACATCACCTTCACCGACCTCATCCGCGGAGAGATCACCTTCAAGGCGGGGTCGGTGCCGGATTACGTGATCGTCCGCGCGAACGGCGACCCGCTGTACACGCTCGTGAACCCGATCGATGACGCCCTGATGGAGATCACGCACATCCTTCGCGGTGAGGACCTCCTGTCGTCGACGCCGCGCCAGATCGTGCTCTACAGGGCCCTCGAGGAGCTCGGCATCGCGAAGTTCATGCCGCGCTTCGGTCACCTGCCCTACGTCATGGGGGAGGGGAACAAGAAGCTGTCCAAGCGCGACCCCGAGTCGAATCTGCTCCTGCACAGGGAGGCGGGCATGATCCCCGAGGGGCTCAACAACTACCTCGCCCTCCTCGGCTGGTCGATCGCCCCCGACCGTGACATCTTCTCCATGACCGAGCTCGCCGAGGCCTTCGACATCTCCGCGGTCAACCCCAACCCCGCGCGTTTCGACCAGAAGAAGTGCGTGGCGATCAACGCCGAGCAGATCCGTCTGCTCGAGGGCGATGACTTCCGTGCGCGTCTCGTGCCCTTCCTCGCGCGGGAGGGCCTGGTGCCCGCCTCCTCCTACGAGGAGCTCGATGAGGAGGGGCGCCGGATCCTCGATGCGGCGGCGCCGCTCGCGCAGACGCGCATCCAGCTGCTCGGCGAGGCCGGTCCGCTCATGCGCTTCCTCTTCGTCGACGCTTCTCATATCGCTTATGACGAGAAGGCCCTCGGCAAGCTGAAGGACACCGCGCCGGCGGTTCTCGCCAAGGCCCGCGAGGTCCTGGCCGGTCTCGAGGACTTCTCGGCCGAGGGGATCAAGCCCGCGCTCGATGAGGCCCTCGTCGAGGGGCTCGGTGTGAAGCCCCGCTTCGCCTTCGGTCCGCTCTTCGTCGCGATGACCGGATCGAATGTCTCGTTGCCGGTCGTCGATTCCATGGCGATCCTCGGACGTGATGAGGTGCTCACCCGTATCGATCGGCTCATCGAACGGCTGGGCTGATCCGGAATCGTACTGCGGGGCGGGCCTTCGGGTCCGCCCCGCGAGTGCTGTCCGGGGGTTTTTGGGGGTCGCCGCCCTGCGGGTGCTGTCCGGGGGTTTTGGGGGGTCGCCGCCCTGCGGGTGCTGTCCGGGGGTTAGAAG
>NZ_JBNOYB010000084.1:0-23968 GCF_050312375.1 Schaalia sp. | reverse complement strand
GGTGTCCCCGCGATCACTCGATCGCGGGGAGCAGTCGCCTTGATTCGCGCGAGGGGGATCAGTCCGCGTTCGTCCCGGCCCGCAGCGCCCAGCGGGCGATCTCAGGCGAGAGGCCGATGTAGCTCGCGGGCTCCAGGTCGAGGAGGCGCTCCTCGACCTCGGCGGGAAGGCCGAGACCCGCGATGAACCCGCGCATCTCCTCGGCCCCGACCTCGTGCCCGCGGGTGAGTTCCTTGAGGCGCTCGTAGGGGTTGGCCATGCCCGTCGCGCCCGCGATCGCCGCAGCCCTCATCGCCTGCTGGACCGCCTCGCCGAGCACGGCCCAGTTCGCGTTCAGGTCCTCGGCCATGCGGGCCGCGTTGATGTCGACGCCGTCGAGGCCGCGGACGAGGTTGTCGTAGGCGAGGATCGAATGGCCGAGCGCTACGCCGATGTTGCGCTGCGTCGTCGAATCCGTGAGGTCGCGCTGCATCCGCGAGGTCACGAGGGTGGCGGCCAGGGAGTCGAGGAGGGCGGCGGAGACCTCGAGGTTCGCCTCGGCGTTCTCGAAGCGGATCGGGTTCACCTTGTGGGGCATCGTCGAGGAGCCCGTCGAGCCCTGGGCGGCGAGGTTCTGATGGAAGTAGCCCATCGAGATGTAGGTCCAGCAGTCGGTCGCGAGGTTGTGGGCGATGCGCCCGGCGCGCGCGATGTCGGAGTAGAGCTCGGCTTGCCAGTCGTGGGATTCGATCTGGGTCGTGATGGGGTTCCACGTGAGTCCGAGGCCCTCGACGAATGCCTTCGCGATGCGCGGCCAGTCGGCGCCGGGCACGGAGACGACGTGGGCTGCCCAGGTGCCCGTCGCTCCGTTGATCTTGCCGAGGTAATCGCTCGCTTCCACGCGGGCGATCTGGCGGGCGAAGCGCTGGGCGAAGACGGCCATCTCCTTGCCGATCGTCACAGGGGTCGCGGGCTGGCCGTGCGTGTGCGCGAGCATGGGGACGTCCGCGCCGGCCTCGGTCAGGCGGAGGAGGCGCTCTTCGAGGGCGCGGGCGGCGGGCAGCCACACCTGCTCGATCGCCGCTTTGATCGTGAGCGCGTAGGCGAGGTTGTTGATGTCCTCGGAGGTGCAGAAGATGTGGACGACCTCGCGAAGCCGGGGGAGTGAGGATTCTTCGCCGAGGGCGGGGGCGGCCTTGGCGAGGTGCTCGCCGATGAGGTATTCGACGGCCTTGACGTCGTGGCGGGTCACGGCCTCGAACTCGGCGAGGCGGGCGATGTGGGCCTCGGAGAAGTCGCGGGGGAGCGCGCGCAGGTATTCGCGTTCGGCGTCGGTGAGCTCGGGGGCGCCCGGCAGGACGCGGTGGTCGAGGAGGTGGATGAGCCACTCGATCTCCACGTGGACGCGGGCCCTGTTGAGGCCCGCCTCGGAAAGATGGTTCACGAGGGGCGCGACTGCCGAGCGGTAGCGGCCGTCGAGCGGGGACAGGGGCTCGCCGTGCGAGGCGAGGTCGGCGTAACCGTGATTCGGGGAGAACAGGGGGGACCAATCAGCGCTCATGGCCCCATCATTCCAGAATCCGCCCCCATTTCGGTCCGCCTTCCGCCCGATGCGGTCGGAGTGCGCGCGGACCGTCTTGCCGAGGGCGGGGCGCCGAGCCTTTCAGGCGAAACGGCGAACGATCCGCATGCAGTCCCCGACGTAAGCGCCGCCGAAGAGGAACGCGTGCACGAAGAGGATGTGCAGGCGGTGGAGCTCCACCCGTTCGGCCCAGCCCTCTTCGAGGGGTGAGGCCTCGTCGTAGGCGGCGAGGATGCGCTCCAGATGGGGGCAGCCGAAGAGTCCGAGAGCAGCGAGGTCCTCCTCAGCGTGACCGCCTTGAGCCGCCGGATCGATGAGGACGGCACCGCCCTCGGTCCACATGACGTTCCCCGACCAGAGGTCGCCGTGCGTGCGCGCGGCTCGCCCGCCCCGGGCGACGAGCGCCGGTTGGGAATGATCGAACTCTCCCGATGCGAGGCGTTCGCTAAGTCCGTTGATCGCGACGCGGTCCGCGCTGGAGAAGGGCGCGCCCTTCACATAGGGGAGGAGGCGGTATTCGGCGTAGAAGGCGCCCCAGGAGCCGATGGCCTCGTCATCGAGGAGGGCGAGTGGGGCCTCGCCCATCCATCCGGCGCCCGAGTAGCCGGGCGGCGGCGCCCCGAGGTGGCAGGCCCCTGCGGCGTGCGTGCGCGCCAGGGCGCGCCCGAAGTCCTCGGCGGCGGTCCGGGTCGGGGGCGCGGATACCAGGTGCTCTTCAAGCAGGCGGGTCGGTGAACTCTCGAGTACGCGCACGACCTTCGCGCCCTGCGGGCCCGCTTCGGCCAACCAGGCGAGCCCCGAGGCTTCGAAGGCGATGCGCCCGGGCCGTTGATCCGTCTTCGTCCATTGCCGCATCGTCCCCCTGCCTCTCCTCGGTGATCGCGCCCGGGCGATTGGACCTCCGCCGGGCCTCCCTGGATTTCCCGGGCTGCCGGGCCTTTCCGGGCTTCTCCGGCGTCCCCGGAGCTCCGCGTCCACAGGAGCGCGGGGAGCGGCGGGATCCACATTCTCCCATTGTGCGCGCGCCGCCTGGAGGAGGAGGCCCCTACGGTCGCTGCCATGAAGGATCGCTCGGACGAAGGGAGGGACGATGAGCCTCGCGATTCTCAACGCGCAAGAAGCGATGCGCCTCATGAGCGTCGTCGGCGATGAACTCGCCGCCGTGGCGACTTCGCTGGCCGCGATCCGCCTCGACTCGTGGGAGGGGAGTGCGGGTGACGGGGCGAGAGCCGCTGTTTCGGCGCTATGCGCCCAAGCGAGCAGGGCCGAGGCATCGGTGCGTCTCGCCTCGGCGGCGCTGGCCGAGGAAGTCCGCTTCCTTGAGGCCGTGGAGGCGGAAACCTGCTGGCGCGCCGCGGTGGCGACCATGGATCCCTTCCTCACCGCGCTCGGGTCGGGGAGCGGGACGGGCGCCGCGGGTGGCGGGGGGCGTGGAAGTGGAGGGTGATCTTGAGCGGGTCCTCGTCACGACGGGCCGCGTGCGTGTCGACACGGAGGAACTGCGTCGCGCTGCGATACGACTCGGAGGGATCGTGGCGGAGCTGGAGCATCTGGCAGCCGGGTGTTCGCGAGCGGAGGAGCTCGCCTTGGGCAGCGCCTCCCTGGTTCCGCAGACGACGGGGGCGGCGGTGGACGCATGCGAATGCGCGCGCATCGAGGTCTTGCGCTTGCTGCGCATGGCGGAGGGCGGCGCCGAGCGTCTCGCATTCGCCTCCTCGATCCTGGAGATCGCAGAAGGCGAGGCTCTCCGGATCTTCGCGGGCGATGGATCGTTCAAGGTCCCGGATTTGAGCGGCGGGGCGTGGGGCGCCCGCCTTGATCCCTTCGTGGCGCTCCTCCCCGGTGCGCGTCTGCTCAAGGATCGGGCGTTGATCGCCGATCTCGGACTCGCCGTCGGGGCCTTCGTCACCGGCGAGGGCGATGGGATGGTCGGGCCGCGATTCGAATGGGACGCCCTGCTCCTCGGGGGGAGGATCGCGGGGCCGGCGTGGTTCGGGCTCGGTGGAGGGGGGACCCGGCGGGCAGCTCGAATGGTCGGCGCATGGGCGCTCCTCGGGGGGACGCTCGTCCATGGACGGAGCCGTGGCATCGAAGTCATCGGGCCGGTCTCGGGGCCGAGTACGAGTCGTGGTGCCGGAGGATCCCCGGAAGACGGACCCGGGGGAGGAGCGAATGCGCGGGTGTTCGGCGGGGGCGGCGGGTTCGCAGCGGGGGCGCCGGCGGCGTCCGATGCTCGTCCGGAGGTGAAGGGGCATTGGACGGGAGTCGGAGTGGTTCCCCTCGTGGCGGGCTTCATCGCCTCCCGCATGCTTCCCCGCGAGGTCCTTCTCGTGAGCGGGAACGTGTCGGATGGGACCTCGCCTGTTCCTGCGGCGCCGACGGGGCATGCCACTCCTCGTACGCCCTCGGAGCTGCTCGGCGAGCTCTCGGACCTCCCCTCGGGCGGTGAGCGGGGCGGCTTGAAGATCCTCAAGCATGAGACGCCCCTTCCCGATGGCGGGATGAGGACCTCGTGGAGCGTCGTCATCCGCGGCACGCAGAGGTGGGGTGCGGGCGGATCGAATCCGCAGGACATGCTCACCAATTTCCAGGAGGTGGGCGGCCTCGAGTCCGATCAGTCCCGCGCCGTCCTGCAGGCGATGGAGATGGCCGGTATCGGTCGGGGCGAACCCGTTGAATTCGTGGGGCATTCCCAAGGCGGGATCGTGGCGGCGCGCCTCGCCTCCGATCCCGCGGTGGGTGCGCGCTATTCGGTCGTCTCGGCGTTGACGGCGGGATCGCCGATCGCCGCTTCCTCGCCCCCGGAGGGCGTGGGAGTTCTGGCTTTGGAGAACACGCGGGACATCGTTCCCGCCCTCGATGGCGCGGGCAATGCCGAGGGCGTGGTGACGGTCCGTTTCGACGGGCGCGGGCGCTCCGGCGGGAGCCCGGGCGTGCCCGCGGCCCACGACCTCGCGACTTACAGATCGCTCATGGCCGATATCGAAGAGGGGGCGGGGTCGAGTCGGGAGGACCCGTCTTTCGCCCCCGTGCGCTCGTGGGAGGCGGCGAGGGCGGAAGGGCTCGGCTTGAACGATCGGACGAGAACGAGCGAATTCCGCTATGAGACGCGACGGATCCTGGGCTGAAGCCGTTCAGTCGTTCTTCCCGGCGCCGACGAGCGAGGCGATGAGTGAGGACACGATCGCCGTGATGAGCGCGCCCGCCAGGCAGGAGAGGAAACCGCCGGTCGACAGGGCGAAGCCCAGCCTGGTCGACAGCCACCCCGTCAGCATGAACATGAGGGCGTTGGTGACCAGGGCGAAGAGCCCGAAGCTCAGGAGGTAGAGGGGGAAGGCGAGGGTCTTGACGACGGGCTTGACGATCGAGTTCACGAGCGTGAAGACGAGGGCGATCACGGCGAGGGTGAGCAGGTTGGCGCCGGTCGTCGATCCGGTGGCGAAGGCGATATCGGGCACGATCAGGGTGGCCGCCCAGATGCCGGCCATGGTCGCGATGAGGCGGAGCAGGAATTCCATGACCCCAGTCTTCCCCAGCATCGCGGAGCGCGCACGTGGTGGGGCCCCGGGTGATGCGCGCAGGAGCCCCGATGCGCGGCTCCGTCGGCTCGATGAAGGCGGGTGGTGATCTCGGCGGCGGGGGCGAGGACGAGGGGGCGGGAACGAGGAGGTGGGCGCGGGGCGGGAGGGGCCGCAGTGCGAATACACCGTCCCTCGGCGCCGAGAGTGCGGTAGGACTGAGTCATGAGCGAGCTCGAAGTTCCGATCCGACCCGCGGTCCGCGCCCTGCCCCGATACGCGCCCGGCAAGAGCGCCGAAGGCGCGGTCAAACTCTCCTCGAACGAGATGCCGCTACCGCCCTCGGCGCCGGTGGCGGAGGCGATGCGGCGCGCCCTGGAGACGGTGAATCGCTACCCGGATCTCACCGCCGTCGAGCTCCGCGGGGCGATCGCCGCGCGGCACGGCGTCGATGCCGATCAGGTGTGCGTCGGGACCGGTTCTTCGGCGCTCCTCGTGGCGGCTCTCGGAGCGGTGTGCGAGCCGGGCGATCGCGTCGTCTACCCGTGGCGCTCCTTCGAGTCCTATCCGATCGCGATCCCGGCGAGCCACGGGGTCGGAGTGCCGGTGCCCCTCGACTCCGAGGGGCACCACGATGTCCCCGGGCTCATCGAGGCGGCCGTCCAGGGCGCTCGGGTGCTGATTCTGTGCTCGCCGAACAATCCGACCGGGCCGGCATTGGGCTTCGATGCGATCGAGCGCGTCGTCGGCGCCGTTGACCCCTCGACTCTTGTGCTCGTCGACGAGGCCTACATCGACTTCGTGACGGATCCTGCGGTGGCCACGGCGATCCCCCTGATCGCCGAGCATGCGAACGTCCTCGTCATGAGGACCTTCTCGAAGGCCCACGGGCTCGCGGGGGCGCGCATCGGTTACGCGATCGGGCACCCGGAGCTCATCGGGGCGATCCAGGCCGTCTCGATCCCCTTCGGAGTCTCGGCCGCGGCTCAGGCGGGGGCTTTGGCGTCCTTGGAGGATGAGGCGGGGGTGCGCGCCGCCGTGGCCGAGATCGTCGCCGAGCGCGAGAGGGTGGTCGCCGCGCTTCGGGCCTTCGGGTGGGAGGTGGTCGATTCGCAGGCGAACTTCTTCTTCCTGCCGGGTGCGGGTGAGCTTTTCGTCGCCGCCTGCGCGGGGGAGGGGCTTCTCGTCCGCCCCTTCCCCGAGGGCGTGCGGGTGAGCATCGCAGACCGGGAGGCGAACGACCGGCTGCTCGGGGTCGCCCGGGACTTCATCGCCTGAAGGCGAGATGAGGCCGTGCAAAGTACTCATTGAGTGAGACGAAATGTCCGAGGTGTGGACTTGGGGTGTAGCACAGTGGCATGAGTACGAAGAGCATCCGCGAATCAGCGGCCATCGAACACGGCCCCTCCTCGACCGGTGAAGATCGCTCCGCGCGAATCGCGGTCACGATCTTCCCCCTCATGATCATCGCCTCCTTCATCGCGGCGATGGCCGCACCCGCGGTGTTCCACCCCCTTGCAGCGGGAACGAACTACGCCCTCGGCATCATCATGTTCGGCATGGGCCTGACTCTGAAGGTCTCCGATTTCGAACTCGTCGTGAAACGACCCCTTCCGGTGCTCATCGGCGTCGTCGCGCAATTCGTCATCATGCCCCTGCTCGCCGTGCTCCTCACGTGGATCTTCCAGCTGCCCGCAGCGATCGCGGTCGGCGTGATCCTCGTCGGCTGCGCGCCCGGAGGCACTTCCTCGAACGTCATCTCCTACCTCGCGAAGGGAGACGTCGCGCTCTCCGTCACGATGACCTCGATCTCGACCCTGCTCGCCCCGCTCATGACTCCGCTCCTGACGGGCTGGCTCGCGGGCGCCTACATGCCCGTCGATGCGAAGGCCATGGCGATCTCGATCGTGAAGATGGTGCTCGTGCCCGTCATCGGCGGGCTCCTCATCCGTCGATTCGCCGGCAGAGCCGTCGAACCGCTGCTCCCCGCTTTGCCGTGGGTTTCGGTTCTGGGCATCTGCTACGTCGTCCTCGCTGTCGTTTCGGTCTCGCAGGCCAAGATCCTTCAGGCGGGCCTCCTCATCCTCCTCGTCGTCATGTGCCACAACGTCCTCGGTTACCTGCTCGGCTTCTTCGCCTCCAGGTTCACCGGCGGCTCGGAGAGCGCGAACCGAACGATCTCCGTCGAAGTCGGCATGCAGAACTCCGGTCTCGCGGCAACGCTGGCCGCCACCCATTTCGCAGCGACTCCCGAGAGCGCGCTGCCCGGGGCCGTCTTCTCCGTCTGGCACAACCTTTCAGGGGCCCTCCTCGCCATGTACTACCGGCGCAGGAGTCTGTGAGTCATCGGCGGCGAGGGCGGTGCTTGCGGTTTGATGGGGGCGTGGGGGCGGTGCTTGCGGTCTGCGTGATGGTGCGGTGCCCCGCCCTCGGGAATGCGCGGGCGCTGTTCCGCTTCTGGTCGTGTGCGGTCCTTTCCTTTCCCCAAAGGTGCCCGAGAAGGCCTTGGGCCGGGCGCAGGAGCCCTCTTGGGCACTTTCGGGGGAGAACTCCGATCAGGAGAGGCCGCCGCCGCGCCCGCACTGAAAGGGGCAGCCGCGCGCTGACGGGTCCGGGCCCGGGCCCGGGCAGTGAGCGGAACGATCACCTGGGACATCACCGGAACGATCACCCGGGACACCAACACCCCGAACATGAAAGAAGTCCCAGGACATTGCCGGAACAATGTCCTGGGACATCACACGAGTCGGGGTGGCGGGATTTGAACCCACGACCTCTTCGTCCCGAACGAAGCGCGCTACCAAGCTGCGCCACACCCCGTGCGACCCCTGAAGTATAGCCGCTGATCGTCCGGGCTCCCAAATCGGTCGGGGCGCTCGGGATGGCGGATCCGTCACAATCGCGCGGGCGTCGAAGACGCCCGAAGCCGGATCAACGAACGGTCAGGAGCGTCGCCTCGGGACGGGTTGCGATCCGGATCGGGGCGTAGGGCGATGTTCCCAGCCCCGCCGAGACGTTGAGCAGCGCGCACCCCCTCCGCGTCGCCCACGGGTGCAGGCCCTTCGCATAGCGGCGATTGAGGTCCGAATTCGTGATGATCGCCCCGAAACCGGGAAGACCGATCTGCCCTCCGTGAGTATGGCCCGCGAAGATGAGATCGGCATCCGCATTCGTCAGCGCATCGAGGACGCGCCGGTAGGGGGCGTGAGTGACGCCGATGCGCAGAACGGAAGCCTCGCTCCACTGCGACACCGGTTCCGTGATGCGATCACGCTGAATATGCGCGTCATCGGTGCCGAGGAAAGCGACCCGGCGGACTTCGCCGCCCGAAGTCGTGATATCGAGATGGGCGGACCTGTTCGAGAGATCGAGCCACCCGGCATCCCGGAAATCCCTCACCATCTGAGTCCAGGGGAGATCGGGAACGGTGCGCTGAGGAGGCTTGGACGCGCCGAGAAGATAACGCCCCCAGGACTTGCGCCGCGCCGAGTAGTAGTCGTTCGAGCCGAGGACGAACACGCCGGGGAGGGGCAGGAAGGGCTCATAGGCGCGTTCGACGAGCTCGAGCCCCTCGCTGAGGCCGAAGTTGTCCCCGGTCGAGACCACGAGATCGATGTGCTCCTCCGCCGCGAGGCGATGGAGGAAATCGATGATGAACTCCTGGCCCGGGTACAGATGCAGATCCGAGATGTGCAGGATGTTGAGGGGGTGCGCGCCCTCGTGACCCGGAAGCGTCACTTCATGACGCCGAAGGACCGGCATGCGGCGCTCGATCGACCCCCAAGCGAGGCCGGCGAGTCCGGCGCCGACGAGTGCGCCGCCGAGGATGCCCAGAGCCCTCCCGGTCGCCACGAGCCGCCGCGGGACCAGTGAAGGCCGGTCCGCGAGAGTTTCAATGCCGTGGGTGCGAAGCGAATCGTTCATCGTCGGGCCTCAGTTCGTCGAGCCGTTCTCAGATGCGCTGTTCTGCTCCGAACTCCCCTGGTCCTGATCCTTATTCTTGTCCCGGTTCTGCGAGGAGCTCGTCGCCGGTCGGGGAGAGCCGATATCACCGACCGGGAGGGGTTCGACCGGGGTGCCTGCGAGCGCGGCGGACATGTAGGGCGCCCAGATCTTGGTGCCGCCGAAGGTGAGGCCGTAGATGACGTCGTAGAACTGGCCGTTGATGACGGTGTTCTGCACCGGCGTCGTGGAGGATTCGGCGTGCCCCACCCAGGTCGAGGTCGACAGGGACGGCGTGAAGCCGGTGAACCAGGTGTTCGCATTGTCGTCGGTGGTGCCGGACTTGGCGCTGTAGGGCTGGCCGTTCGCGAGGCGCACGCCCTGGTAGTACTGGCTGGTCGACAGTCCGAGAGTCGTCGCGACCTTGTTCGCGACGCTCGAGTCGAGCGCGGGCGTGCAGTTCGGACCGTACTCGCGCAGGGTGTTCTCATCGCGATCGGTGACCGAGGTGAGCGCCATGGGCTCGCACTTGAGGCCCCCGTTGGCGAAGGCGGCGAAGGCGATCGCCATGTTGAGCGGCGAAGTCGGCGAGGTTCCGAGGACGTTCGCGGGAAGCGGAGTGACGGGTTCTCCATCGACGTCGGTCACGCCGAGGTCGGCGGCCGTTTGGAAGATCTGGCAGAAGTCGACTTTGGAGGCCATGGAGATGAAGGCCTGGTTGCCCGAGAGCCCGACCGCCCGCAGTGCGGTCATCGGCCCGTCCTTGCCGGGAAGGTCATTGACCGTCCAGGGCTCGGTGGTGATGGGCTGACCCGCGCACTTGAAGGCGTTGGGCCCGTAGGAGCGGTTGTTCGAACCGACGGTCTCATAGGCGCCGTGGCCTTCCTTGAACCACTGCGTGAGCGTGAAGACCTTGAAGGTCGAGCCTGCCTGGAACCTGCCGTTCGCCGCGAAGGAGCTCATCGTCTGCCCTTCTTCGACGCCGTAGGTCGTGTTCTGCGCGAGGGCGACGATCGCGCCGGTCTGGGGGACGACGGAGGCGAGGGCGTCGTTGACGCCCGAGGGGTCGCCGACCGGGATCGCCGCCGTGAGGGCGTCGAAGGCCGCCTGCTGCTTGGCCGGGTCGAGCGTGGTGCGGATCGTCAGGCCCCCGGTCTTGAGGAGGTGGAGGCGTTCGGCCTCGGTCTCCCCGTAGGTCTCGTCGGAGAGGTATTGCGCGAGCGCGAAGTCGCAGAAGTAGCCGGCCGAGTTCTTCACGCCGGTGCAGCCTTCGGAGTTGGCGGCCGGGTGGAGCATGTCGGCGACCGGGGTCGCGGTGCCGGCGTCGTGCTCCTCCTGCGTGATGAGCTCCTGCTGGAGCATGACGTCGAGGACGATGTCGCGGCGTTGCTGCGCGGCCTCGGGGTAGGTCAGCGGGTCGTACTCGACGGGTGACTGCACGAGTCCGGCGAGGAGGGCGGCTTCGAGGACGGACAGCTCGGAGGCGGACTTGGAGAAGTAGCGCTGCGAGGCGGCCTCGACTCCGTAGGTGATGGGGCCGAAGGGGGCGATGTTCAAGTAGCCCGTGAGGATCTGGTCCTTGTCCATCTTCCGCTCGAGGGCGAGGGCGTACTTGATTTCGCGGAGCTTGCGAGCGGTCGTCTGCTCGGTCGCGGCCGTCACCTGCTCCGCGTCGCCCTCGAGGTAGCCCTTCTCCTGGAGGGCGTTGCGGACGTACTGCTGGGTGATCGTGGAGGCGCCCTGCATGCCGGCGTCGGCGAGGTTGCTCACGAGGGCGCGGGCGATGCCGGTGGCGTCGACGCCGTTGTGCTCGTAGAAGCGCTTGTCCTCGATCGCGACGATCGCCTGCTTCATCGGTTCCGCGATGGCCTCGGACGGGACGACGATGCGCTGCTTGTCGTAGAAGCGCGCGATGACAGCGCCCGAGGCGTCGAGCATCTGGGATTCCTCGGCCGGTTCGACGACTTCGATCTGCGAGGGGAGGTCGTCGAAGACCGAGGGCGCCGCCTTCGTCATGATCGCCGCGGAGCCCGTGAGGGGCACGAGCATTCCCGCTCCGAGAACGCCGAGGAGCATCGAAGCGGAGACGAATGCGATGAGGAGCCCTACGAGCTGCGCGGGGCTGACGAAGCGCGAGTGCGAGTGCGACATGGGACCAGAATACGTGGAACCGCTCATCCGTCGCCGTGGACCGATGGGATCCGGGAGCCCCGATCCGTCCGGGGCGGGTTTGTACTTCCTCGCGACCTGTGTGTATGGTCACATCAAGAGCTCATAGGCGAGCGATTTGGAGTGCATCCCATGGCGACAATCGACGATGATCAGAGCTGGGTGGCGAAGGCCCTGTGCGCCTCGTATGAACCCGATGCCCTATTCGTTCAAGGCGCGACGCAGCGGCAGGTCCGTCTGCGCTGCTTGCAGTGCGAGGTGAGACTCGAGTGCCTCGCGGATGCCCTGGAGTCGGAAGCCAACTTCGGCGTGTGGGGCGGTCTGACGGAGAGGGAGCGCCGCGCGATGCTCCGTCATTTCGATGGGGTGAGCGACTGGCGCGACTGGCTCCTCCATTCCGATGACCCGCTCGCCGAAGAGATCCGCGCGCCGAAGGTGCCGAGGGTCCTCGCGCATGTGCGCGGGTGAGCGCCCCCGATGCGCCCTAGGATGAGTGCCATGACCAAATGGGAGTATTCAACCGTTCCTCTGCTCACGCACGCGACCAAGGCGATCCTCGACCAGTGGGGGAGCGATGGCTGGGAGCTCGTTCAAGTGGTTCCCGGTCCGACCGGTTCCGATTCGCTCGTCGCCTACTTGAAGAGGCCGATCGAGGACTGAAGGGGATCCCCGCGTCGGGGACGAGGGCGCGGCCGCGTCTGGGACCCGCCGGAGGGGCTGGCGCCTCTAAACCGGCTTCAGGCGGATCCTGAAACGACTCAGGGGGCCGGGAACCACTGGTTCCCGGCCCCCTGAGTCGTGCGAGGGTCAGCGCGCCCGGCGTGCGAGGCGATCGACGTCGAGAAGGGTCACGGCCCTGCCCTCGAGCCGGATCCAACCGCGGGACACGAAGTCGGCGAGCGACTTGTTCACCGTTTCGCGCGAGGCGCCGACGAGCTGCGCGAGCTCCTCCTGCGTGAGGTCGTGAGGGACGTGCACGCCCTTGTCCGAAGCCGTTCCGAATCGATCGGCGAGGTCCAGGAGGGCCTTGGCGACGCGTCCGGGCACGTCCGAGAAGACGAGGTCGGACAGGGATTCGTTCGTGCGGCGCAGGCGCTGGGCGAGGGCCTTGAGCATGTGCTTGGCGAGCGCCGGGTTCGTATCGAGGATCTCCATGAGGTCCTCGTGCTCGAGGTGGAGCAGCGAGGCGGGCGACACCGCGGTCGCGGTCGTCGAACGGGGCCCCGGATCGAACAGGGTGAGCTCGCCGATGATCTCGCCGGGTCCGAGGACGGCGAGGAGTGATTCGCGGCCGTCGTTCGAGGTGTGGCCGAGCTTCACCTTGCCTTCGGTGACGATGTAGAGGCGATCGCCGAGATCGCCCTCGTCGAAGAGGGTCTCCCCGCGGCGGAGCGTCGTGTGCCCCATCTTCTGCTGGAGGGAGACTTGCTGCGCCTCGTCGAGGCCCCCGAAGAGCGGGACCTGGCTGATGAAGTTTCCGTCGCCGATCATGTGGGCGTGAACTCCGTTCTGCTCATGGCCCCGGTCGATCCGTCAGGCCTGCGTCGGCACCCGAGCTTGCAGCGCGGTTGCGCCGCTCGTGGTGAGTCACTGCACATTATGCCCCCTCGGGCGCCTTCTCGGGGACCGGGTCGTGCCGATTCGATCGATTTCGGCGCGACCCCGTGCGCTCAGCGCAGGCCCGCGGCCTTCTCCGCCTTGCGACGGGCGCGGGCGCTGAAGTGGGCCGAGGCCGGGTTGACCTTCGCGACCTCCGCGCGCAGCGCCTCTTCCGCGCGGCCCTGACGGCGGACCGAGTGGGTGAGGACGCCGATCCCCATGAGGACGATCCCCATGAGGAGCAGTCGGCCCGAATAGGCGCTGGCCTGGAAGTGGTGGACGAGGTTGGCGCCGAAGGCGTTCCAGGAATCGAGGGCGCGCAGGACCGGCAGAGCGGTCGAGGCCGCGAGCGAGGGGACTGCGAGCCAGGGGATCCCCGCGAGGGTCACGAGGATTCCGCTGACCCATGCGCCGAGCGAGGACTTGCGGCTCGCGAGGAGGAGCAGGAAGAGGAGGATGAAACCGCCGAGGAGCTCGCCCAGGCCGAGAGCGGAGAAGCGCCCGTTCTCGAGGACGGAGCCGTCCGCGAGGGTGAAGCGCGCCCCCGCATCCGCGATGAGGTACCAGGCGACCGGGATGAGGAGGATGTGGCCGAGCAGGGAGGCCCAGTGCGCGCCGGCGCGGGAGGGCATCTCGGCGACGAGGGTCGCGCCCTCGAAGATCGAATCATCGAGGGAGCGCGGCGTGCCGTCCACGACCGTGGCGCCCGCGAACAGGGCCGCGTCCGCCGATTCGCTGTCGGCCCTGGGGACCCACGCCGCCTCCGGCTCGGACTCGGGCTCGGGGGTCGGCGGCGTGATGAGGGAACGGCGCTGAATGGCCGTCGAATCGAGCGCCGGTTCGGGGGCCGGTTCGGGGTCCGCGGCGGGCAGGTTGTGCGGCGCCCCCTCAAGCGGAGCCTCGGCCTCGCTCCGGTGGGCGAGGACGTCGCGGGGGGTCGGCGTCGGATCCTGCGGGACGACCACGGGGATCTCGCCGGTCATCGGGGGGATCGTCGTGGCCTGGGGGCCGCGGGTCACGGGCTCGATCTGCCCGGTGTCGACGGGCGAGGGCTCGCCGACGATGTCATCGGTGTCGGTCGTCTCCCCGGGCAGGTCGACTTCTTCGCCCGTGAGGACGCGGCCGCGGTCGCGAACAGCCGCCCACATGGATTCGGAGACCTCGGCCTTCGGCGCCTCCGGGGCGGGGGCTTCTTCGTCGAGAGGACCGCTCATGGACGGTTCGAGGACGACGGAGTCGTCTTCGCGGTTGACTGCGGGATCCTGGTCGGACATGGCGCTCCTCCTATTCGCGGGCACACTCGTGGGCTCACGATAACGGCACCGGCAGGCGTTTCCGCGCTCATCCGACGGGAAGGCGCGAATCGGCCGCGTTCGCTGCGTCACCGTCGTCCCGGCCCCCGCGCGTCCTCGCCCAGTAGACGCCGAGCGTCGAAGCCCCGAGGAGCAAGCCGAGGGCCGCGACGACGGGCGCGGTCAGGGATGCGGAGGTGAGTCCGGACGGGCCGGGGGTGACGACGGTGCCCGTGATGGACGTCCACAGCGGCCAGAGCATGTAGGAGGGCATCGCCATGAGGAACCAGGCCGCGGCCTGCGGGCCCGTCAGCGAGAACGGGCTCATCAGGGCGACGAATCCCAAGAGGAGGGCGGCGAGGACCCCCATGATGAAAGCGTCGGGCTGGGCCGCGCTCAACGCGGAGAGCCCCTGCGCGGGGACGTTCGACGTGTCCCCGGGCGCCACTGCGGCGATGAGGATGATCGCACCGAGCGCCGCGGGGAGGCAGGCGATCGCGCCCCAGGCGTGACGATGGTGGACCAGCGCCTGCGCGCCCTTGCGCGGGTCGCGGGGACGCGGGCGGCGCGCCCGGTGGAGGGCGATCGCCGCGCATGAGGTGATCATGGTGACGGCGAAGGGGTAGAGGCTCCATCCGATGGCGGCCCGCATGTCGCCCGTGTCGATGAAGGTCGCTTGCAGGAGCGGGATGCGCAGGTGCCCGTTGTACTGCGCGACCCCGATGAAGACCGACAAGGCGGCGGTGACGAACATCCCGGCGGAGGACTCCTCGCAGTTCGCCGAGACGAGGGCGATGAGGATCGCCGCGAGCCCCAGGGAGATCATGCCCTCGACGGATGACAGCGGCAGGCCGATCGCCGTCTGCGCCTGGATGTCCGCCATCGAGGATCCGAGGAGCGCGAGTGCGGCGGGCGCGAAGACCAGGGCGAAGAGGGCGCTCTTCGCCCTGGGGGTGTCGAGGAGGGCGGTCGGCATGAATCCAGTATGCCGTCTGCTCGGCAGCGGTGGGCGCCGCCCTTGTCGCCGTAGGCTGTCGGGGTGACGATCGACGCGCTCATCGACCCGGATCCCCGTCTCCTCGCCGACGCGATGCGCATTCCCGACGCGCTTCGGGCCTGCGAGGAGGCGCATGCGGCCCTTGCCCGCCTGCGTTTCCACGAGGGGTTGCGCAGGGGCTGGGAGGAGGCGCGGGCCGAGGCCTGCGTCCGCGAGGCCGTGGCCGTCGCCCTCATGGAGGGCGCGAGGACGACGGTCGACGAGCTCCGCCTCGTCGGCCCGATGGGCGGGTGGACGCCCGGCGCGGATCCGGCGATGGACTGGGCGATCGGCGCGTGGCGCGCCCAGGTCGGCCTCGCGGCTCGTTTCCCTCCCCTGAATTCGAGGAGTCCCGCCCTCGTGCGCGCCGGGGCCCTCCCCGCGCTTCTCGCCGCCCTGCACAGGGATTCGTGCTCCGGTCTGGTCGAATCGGGCCGGGCGGGCGTGGCCGCCGTGGCGATGCCCAAGTCCGCGGACGCGCTGAGGACGGCGCTGGCCTACGCGGATGCGCCCGCACCCGCGATCGCACGGGCCGCCGCGGTGTCGGCGCACTTCCGTTTCCGAGAGGTCTTCGCCCCGGGCTCCGCCGCGGTCGGTCAGGGGCTCGCCAGGTGGATCCTCGTCGATCAGGGCGTGGATCCGAGCGGCGTCGCGGTCGTCTCCGCCCTCGACGCCACCGATCGGGCGGGCGCGTCGGAGGCGCTCGCGGGCTGGGCGCTGGCGGACCGGAAGGGCGTCGCGCGCTGGATCGTCCGTTTCGCGCGGTCCGTGGAGTACGGGGCGGGCGTCGGTGCGGACATCGCCCTGCGCGTCCAGGCCGGTCGCCTCGGCTGAATCGCCGAGGGCGGGGCCTCCTAGCGCTTACGGGTGACGGCGAAGGCGACGCCCGCCGCGATGAGCCCGAGCGAGAACGCGGCGATGCCGAGGGTGCGGGGGGAGGGGACGGGCAGCGAGCGCGACACCCTCGCGGTGTCGGAGAAGCGCATGATCTCCCATTCGTTCTCGATCGCGGCGCGTTTGAGGCCGCGGTCGGGGTTGACGGCGACCGGGTGGCCGACCGAGGACAGGAGGGGGATGTCGGACACGGAGTCGGAGTAGGCCCAAGAGGCGGAGAGGTCCCATCCGCGCTCAGCGGCGAGGGCCGCGCAGGCCGAGGCCTTCCCCTCGGCCTGGTTGTAGTGGAGGATCCGTCCCGTGTAGTCGCCGTGCTCGTCGGTCTGGCCGATGCTGGCGAGGACTTCGTCGGCTCCGAGGCGCCTCGCGATCGGGCGGACCATCTCGATGACGGAGGCGGAGGCGACGACGATGGGGCGTCCGGCGGCTCTGTGGCGCTCGATCTCGGCGAGGGCGCCGAGGTAGCACACGGGGTCGATGACCGTGTCGAGCGAGTCCTCGACGACGGTCTCGAGGATCGGGGCGTTGATGCCCTTGGCGAGGTTCCCGATGGACTCGGCCATGGCGTTCATGCGCTCCTCGTCGGCCCCCTTGATCAGGTAGGGCAGGTGAACGAGGACTGAGAGGATCGCGGCTCTGCGGGTGACGAGGTCGGCGTCGATGAAGGGGCGGTGGAGGGCGATCGTGGATGAGGTCGCGAGGATCGTCTTGTCGAGGTCGAAGAACGCGGCGCCCGTCGGCTGTTCGCTTCTGCTCATCATGCTGCCTCCCCAGTCGTCGCCGATGCGTGTCCACAGGCGGATCAGTGCCCAATAGTTTTCCACAGTCGCGCAGCTCGCGCCGGGTGCTTCGCCGGGCGGGGGTGTCCACTTGAGGACATGGGAGTTCGGAAGAAGGGGCGTGCGGAATGCGGCGGCGCCCTCGTCGCCTGCGACGGGCTGGAGGGCGAGGACGCCGAGCGCGTGGAGGGCCTCATCGAAGTGCTGGGCGCAAGGGCCTGGGACGGGCGCGGCGTTCCCGATCTCGTCATCGTCGGCCCCGCGCCCTCGGGGATCGAGGGGGTGATGCGCGTCGAAGTGGGAGCCGGATCCGGGCTCCGCCTCCCCGGGGATGAAGAGCTCCTCGTCCAGGTCATCCTTGCGAGCTGCGCGAAGGCCGATGGGGCCGTCCCGCCCGGCGTCATCGGAGTGGCGCACTGGGACGGGGGCCGTTGCTCGGCCGAGGTCGCCCAGCTGCTCGCCGAGACGATGCGGGGAGTGCTCGTCGACATGTCCGGGAGCGGGCCCCTTCCTGCGCTCCTGCGCGACCCCGATGCGCCCGGGATCCGTTGGGCGGACCTGTCGGCCACGGAGAACGCCTTCCCCGCCGACCTGCCCGATCACCTGGTCGACGCCGGGGGGTACCGGATCCTGACGGCGGATGCGCGCGGGGGCGCCCGCTTGGGCGACCCGCGTCAGCGCCCCGTTCTCGAGGCGGTCGTGCGCTCGGGCAGAATCGTGATCGTCGACTGCGGACTCTGGGGCGAGGGTGCGGATGCTCGGCTGGGCGCGGTGGAGGGGCTCGTCCTCGTCGGGCCCGCCGACTTCGAGGGGGCTGCGCGCGCCGCCTTCGCGCTCGCGCTTTCACCCCCGTCCGCGCCCCACGTCCTCGTCGCCCGGGGGCGGGGACGCTCTCGACTCCGTTCGATCACCCGGGCTCCGGTCCTCGGCTGGAAACGCGCATCGCGCGGCGGGGGAAGGGCGATCCTCCGCGCGCTGATGCGGCCGGGCGGAGAATCCGCGGGGAGGGGGAGGCGCAGTGGATGACGACGGCCTCGGCCGGGTGATCCGGGCCGTATCGGAGGGGCGGGGGCGCGCTTCGGCGGTGCGCGAGGGGGCCCGCGAAGGGGCGGGCGTCGGTGAACTGCGCGCCCTCTTGGACGGGGTCCGCTCCTGGGAGGCGGGAACGGGACCGCGGATCGCCCGGCTCCTGGAGGATTCGAGGGTCACGGACGTCCTCATCAATTCGACGGATGCGTGGATCGATCGCGGCTTCGGCCTGGAGAGGGCCGCGGTGGATCTCGGTGGCGAGAAGGACGTCCGCGCGCTCGCGATCCGGATGGCGGCTGCCTGCGGAAAGCGCCTCGACGATGCGAGTCCCATCGTGGACGGTTCGCTGCCCGGCGGGGTGCGCCTTCACGCCGTCCTGCCCGGGCCCTCGGCGTCGGGCACGCTCATCTCGCTGCGGACGACGAGGGCGGTCGGCCTCTCGATCGCGGAGTTGGAGGCGTCCGCTTCGCTTGAGCCCCCTTTCGGAGCCTTCCTGCGCGCATGCGTCGAACGGCGCGCGAACGTTCTGGTGTCGGGTGCGACCGGTTCGGGCAAGACGACGCTCCTGTCGGCGCTTCTCGGCCTCGTTCCCGAGGAGGAGAGGATCATCTGCATCGAGGAGGTGCCCGAGCTGAATCCCCGGCACCCGCATGTCGTGTCCTTGACCGAGCGTCGCCCGAACATCCAAGGAGTCGGGGGGATCCCCCTGGCCGAGCTCGTCAGGGCGGCGATGCGCATGCGCCCCGATCGTCTCGTCCTGGGGGAGTGCCGCGGGCCGGAGGTCCGCGATGTCCTGCTGGCGCTCAACACGGGGCACGACGGGGGCTGGGCGACGATCCATGCGAACGGATCGCGGGAGGTGCCCGCGCGACTCGTGGCCCTCGGGGCGCTCGCGGGGATGAGCGAGGCGGCGGTGGGGGCACAGGCGGTCGCGGCCTTCGATGCCGTGGTCCACATGAGTCGGGTGAAGCTGAAAGCCGGGGCTCTGCGCCGCGTGTGCGAGATCGCCGTCCTTTCGCGTCAGAGCGGTGAATTGCGCGCGGAGATCGCTGTGGAGTCCCGGGCTCCGGGGATCGTGGAGTTCGGGCCCGCGTGGGAGCGCTTCGGCGAGGCGATCGGCGTCGATCGCGCTCAGCGGGGGCTCGAGGAGGTGCGGGCGCCGAGGTGAGCGGGGTGATGGTCGCGGTGGCCGTCATCTGCCTGGCGGCCCTGCTCTCGGGTGAGCGCCTGGTGCGGAGGCGGATCCTTCGCCGTTGGGGCTGCGCCGCCGGGCGGATGCGGGTGGGGCCCGCGGAGCGCCGAAGGGGCCGGAGCGTCCGGGATCTCGATGAGATGAGCGCGGCCGATCTGTCCATCCTCGTCACCGAGGTCTCCGCGCGCTTGAAGGCGGGGGCGCCGGTGGAGGCAGCCTGGCGCTCCGCCTGGTCGCGCGTGTGCGCTGCTAAGTTCGCGGGGCTCGGCGAGGACGGCGCTCCGATCGGCGTCGTCGAGCTCGCCCGGGCATCCGGGTGGCGCGCTGCTCGCGGAGGGAGGAGGGGCGTGGGCGCTGCTGTGCGCGCACGCTCCCCGCGGGTGAGGGCCGTGCGCCGGGCTGCCGAGGACCTCGTGGCCGCGTGCCGCTTGAGCGCGATGATCGGGGCGCCGCTGGCGTCGATCCTCGATGCCGTCGCGGAAGGCCTGGAAGAGGCCGAGGCTCAGGAGGAGGCGAGGAGGGTCGCCGCTCAGGGGGCGCGGACCTCCGCGAGGGTCTTGCGGGCATTGCCCCTGTTGGGGATCGCGGTGGCGCAGGTGATGGGTGCTCATCCCCTGGAACGATTCGTCGACGGGGGATTCGGCACGATGATGGCGGTGACGGGCGCTTGTCTCCTCATCGCCTCCCGGATCGTGTCCGAGAGCCTCATCGCGAGGGCGGCCTCCCCGCCGGGGGCGCTCGACGAGGCGATGGGGTGCGATCTTGCCCGGGCCGCCCTGGAATCGGGGGCGTCGATCCCCGATGTCCTCATCGCATTGGGCGGGGCGACGGGGGACGGGGGATTGGCGGCGGCGGGACGGGCCCTGCGCCTCGGCGCGTCCTGGGCGCTCGCCTGGGAGTCGAGGGGATGGGAGCTGCTCGCCTCCGGCCTCGAGTCCGCGTGGGAGGAGGGGACCGCGCCCGATGCCCTGCTCAGGCGCCTCGCCGCGCAGCGCCGCGCGCGAAGGGCCGCCGACGCGCGCGCTCGTGCGGAGGCGCTCGGAGTGCAGCTCGCGATCCCGCTCGGAGCGCTCCTCCTGCCCGCCTTCCTCGTTCTAGGGGCGGGTCCCGTCCTCGTGCATCTCGTCGAGTCGGGCTTCGCGGGAATCGTGTGAGTCCGCGATGGGGGCCGACAGGCGCACGAGGAGGGTGGGCAGGACGCGTTCGAGGAGGGAGGTCAGCCCGTCCTCGCCCTTCGTGAGCGCGGCGCGCATGGAGCGCTCGCCCGCGGCGATGATGAGGGCGGTGACGTCCTCGGGTGCGGGGATCGTCTCCCGGCCGATCGCTTTGAGGCCGGAGACGAGGAGGCCGCACAGGGAGGCGGTGAAGGCTTCGTATCCCGTGCGCAGGGCGCTGGTCTTCTCCGGGGCGCGGGCCGTGTAGGTCGCGAGCTCGCTCTGAAGCATGTAGAAGTCGCGGCTGATGGGCATGGCCGTGAGGAGGCTTTCGGCGAGGGGCGCGATCGCGCTTTCGACCTCGGTGTCCGACAGGGGACGGTCGTCGCTGCGCGCGGTGAGGACCTCGTCGACGGCCGTATGGACGTAGGTGAGGATCTGGGTCCATTGCTCCTGGGCGAGGCGTTCGACGAAGTGGTCCATGTCGGCGAAGTTGGAGTAGAAGGCGCCTCGGGTGAAGCCCGCGTCGGTGCAGATGTCGCCGACGCTGGTGGCTCCCAGGCCCTTGTCGATGATGAGGCGCTTACCCGATTCGAGGAGCAGCGACTGAGTCGCCGCCCGCCGCTCGGAGGGGGCGGTGGCGATGATGCGCTTGAGGGCGGCCCTCCGTCCGGACAGCCGCGTCGTCGTGATGCGCGTGCGCTTGTCGTCGCTTGTCATGCCCCTACCGTATCCCGCTCGTCGCATGTCTGTTCCCCCACAGGATACAGGTCTGTATTGCATGAAATGAATACAGGTATGTATCTTGAGTTCGCATATTTCGAGAGGCAGCACCATGAAGAAACTCACCGGATCGCGAATGGCCAATCTGGTCGTCATCGCCGCGGTCCTCATCGTCCCCCTGCTCTACGCCGGACTCCTCACACTCGCCTACCAGAACCCGACCAACCTCCTCGAGCGGATCAACGCCGCAGTCGTCAACGAGGACACGGCCTATACGGCGACCCTCGCCTCCGGGAAGACCGAGACCCTCGCCCTCGGCGATGAACTCGCGGACGCGCTCGTGCACCCCGACGCCGACGCGGACACCGGCTTCACCTGGCACGACATGAGCGCCGAGGACGCGCGGAAGAAGATGCGGACCGAGGAGATCCGCGCCATCCTCTACATCCCCGAGGGATTCTCCGAAAGGGCCTCCGCGGTCGGGAGCTCCGACCCCTCGACGGCCGCCACGCAGACCCTCGAACTCGTCACCGATGACGGCGTCAACTACCTCACGGGCACGATGGCCCGGACAGTCGCGGAGACGCTCGCCAACCGCCTCGAAGCGCAAGGATCGGAGAAGATCCTCTCCACCCTCCTCCTGTCCGTCTCCGAGATCCGCGACGGCATGACGAGCGCCGCCGACGGCGCCCAAAGCCTCTCCGCCGGCTCGGCGACCCTCGCCGAGGGAACGACGAGCGCAGCCGAGGGCGCCGACTCCCTCGCCGACGGCGCACAGACCCTCACCGTCGGACTCGACAAGCTCGCCAAGGGATCCGTCTCCCTCGTCTCCGGACTGACCGCCCTCGACACCGGTGCGACGAAAGCGGCGAATGGCGGCACCGCCCTCGCCTCGGGCCTCGCGGATCTCGCGACGGGCACCTCGAGCGCAGCCGACGGAGCATCGCAAGTCTTCGACGGAGCCTCCCGGCTCGCCGATGGCGCGCAGACCCTCGCGGACTCGACCGCACCCCTCGCCGCAGGCGTCTCGCAGCTCAACGACGGCACCGCCAGCCTCAAGGACGCCATCGCCTCCTACACGAGCGGCGTCGACCGGGCGAGCGCCGGCGCCCTCCTCCTCCAGTCGAAGGCCTCGGATCCGAAGACGGGCCTCTCCGCCGGCATCGCGGCCCTCTCGGCCGGCATCGGGCACTCGAACGACACCGCGGGGGCGAGCGCCTCGACGACGACCCTGTACGGCGGCGTCAACTCGCTCGTCGACGGAGCGAACGCCCTCGCGAAGGGGATGACGAGCCCTCAGTCGGGCTCGGGCGTGAGCCTCACGGAGGGCGCCGCCCAGGTCGCCGCCGGCGTCGAGCAGATCAGGACCGCGGTCTCGGGCCTCGACGCCTCGAAGATCCAGACGGCGGCGAGCGGCGCGCAGACCCTCTCCACCGGAGTCTCGGGCTACACGGCAGCAGTCGACCAGCTCGCCGCGGCCTGCGCGGCATCGGGCGACACCGGCCAGACCTGCCGGGCCCTCGCCGCACTGGCCGCCCAGTCGGCCTCCCTCCGCGCGGGCTCGCAGTCCCTCGCGACCGGCCTCGGCGACGCCGCGACGGACATGTCGGGCCTCGCGCAAGCCTCAGGCTCGCTCGACGCGCTCGCCGCAGGGGCCGCGCAGGTCTCGACCGGCGTCGACTCGGCCGCCCAGGGCGCAGCCCGGCTCGCGACAGGGGCCGCCGCCCTCCAACAGTCGATGCCCGCCCTGCGATCCGGTGCCGACGCACTCAGCGCCGGGGTCGGCGCGGCGGATTCAACGGACCCTGCCACCGTCATGGGCGCGATCAACGCCCTTTCGAACGGCCTGTCGACGATCACCGCGCCGGCGGCCTCGAAGGAGACGACGGTCTACATGAACTCCGAGAAGCTCCGCGCCGGTTCCGCGCAGGTCGCCGCAGGTGCGGCCACGATGAATTCCAAGGTCCCGGCCCTCACCTCGGGAGTCGCCTCGCTCTCCCGGGGCGCGATCTCCCTGTCGGAGGGCGCGAACGCCCTCGATTCGGGCATGGCCCGCCTCGTCTCCGGTTCCACGGCCGCGGCACAGGCCGCGCAACGCCTCTCCGAGGGGCTCGGGAGCCTCGCATCCGGCGCGGCCTCCGCCGACTCCGGTGCGCAGACCCTCGCCTCCGGCCTCGCGACCGCGGATTCCGGTTCGCGCACCCTCTCCGAGGGCGCGACGGCCCTTTCCGAGGGCGTGCACGCGCTCGACGACGGCGCCGGAGAGCTCTCCGAGGGCGCGACGAGCCTCGCCGAGGGCCTCCAATCGGGCGCCGAGCGGATCCCGTCCTACACGGACTCCGAGCGCGACGCCATCGCGACGACCGGCTCGCAGGTCGCGACCGTCAACGCCGTGCGCGACCATGCGGTCGCCAACAACGGCGCGGGCTTCACCCCGATGTTCATGAGCCTCGCGCTCTGGGTCGGCGCGATCGCGCTCTTCCTCATCCTCCCCGCCCTCGACAAGCGCGATCACGGTGAGAAGTGGTGGGCGTCGGCCGTGCGCCCCGCGACGACGGCGACGCTCCTCGCCGTCGCCCAAGCGGTCATCATGATGGTCGTCGTCAACGCCTCGGCGGGGATCGAGGCGAAGAACCTTCCGGGCCTGTGCCTGATGGCGATGGCCGCGTCGATCACCTTCATGCTCATCAACCAGGCCTGCGTCGCATCCCTGGCCTTCAGGGGGCGCTTCATCTCGATCATCCTGCTGAGCCTCCAGATCACCTCGATGGGCGCGACCTTCCCGGTCGAGACCGCTCCCGCCTTCTTCCAGTGGATCCATCCCTTCCTGCCGATGAGCTACACGCAGCTCGCGTTCCGCGACCTCATCGCCGGATCGGGTGCGCAGGGCGCGATCGGCAACGCGCTCGCGGTCCTCGGGATCTGGGCGGCCCTCGCGGTCGTCGTCATCCTCATCGGCGCGAGGATCCGCCGGGGTCCCAAGCCCCTGCCCGCGGACAACGCGCTCGCGCCGACGGCGGCCTGATCGCCCGGGGGAGGGGGAGAGAACGCCCCGTCCCCCTGAACGGGGCGGCGGACGC
>NZ_JBNOYB010000083.1:0-13112 GCF_050312375.1 Schaalia sp. | reverse complement strand
TGTCTTGGCTGGGTCGCTGGGAATCAGTCACCGTTCCCCTTTGATATCATCAAATTCGCCAGCGGGTCCGACTCCTGACGCTGGGAATCAGTCACCGTTCCCCTTTGATATCATCGAGAGGTGGTGATGGTGATGGATGTGAAGCTGGGAATCAGTCACCGTTCCCCTTTGATATCATCGGATTTGACTCCCACCGCCCCACGATGAGCTGGGAATCAGTCACCGTTCCCCTTTGATATCATCAGAGGGGGCGGTTTTCCTTGGAATTGCAACGATCGCCGGCGATCGGACGTCAGAAGATCGTGAGCTGCTCAGGTCTCGGATCCGTCTTCTGAGGGGTTGCGTTGTCGAATCTGAGACCGGTCGCCCATTGACGATCGGAAACAGCGATGACGCGGACTTGCCCGCCGGGCGGAAGGTGCCGCTTGATCGCACCGATGGTGGCTGCATCCTGGCCGCCGGTCGGCCAATACTTGACATAGACCGAGAACTGGACCATCGAGAAGCCCCAGTCCAACAGACTGTGGCGAAAACGATTCGCATCGCGTCGCTGCGCTTTCGTCTCCACCGGGAGGTCGAACATCACAAGGCACCACATCGGATCGTTGGGCATGAAAGTCACTCAGAGCGAATGGGACCGGACCACACCGGAGGAACGAGGCGCTGAAGATCGCCTTCGACATAGCGACCGAACTGCTGGGCGAATGCCTCGAGTGTTGCCGGGATTCGGACCCCGCTTTCGTCAAACGGCTGCGTTGCCGCAGCGACGAGCCGCCTCTTCACCTCGGAATCGGATGGCGAGGCGTCAGGGGAGAGCTCCAAAACTGCATCGTCGATGCATGGCCGAAATGGTTCTATGAGGTCATCGGCGAGTGCGAACATGTTGCTCCTGCCGTGGTGGAACAGGCCAAGCGGCCCGGACAAGCCAGCTCCGAGGATGCCCCTGATGACGAATCCACGCAGGACTGTGTAACCGTAGTCAAGACAAGGATTCTGGCCGAGTAACTCACCGGAAGACGGAGATCGTCCGTTTCTCCCGTCGAAGTACCGGCTCCAATACAGGCGAGCTGCTCGAGCCTCGACATTGGTGGGATCTCCCGAACGGACCTGATCGGCAAGCGCATGGAGTTCGCCTGCCCCAGGGATGCCGTGAGACTTGAGGACAGCGGATTGGCCGAGGATTTTAGCTCGGACGATTCGACCCCAAGCGTTCTTCCTTCTGGGAGCGCTGAGTTCTGCTTGAGCACGGTGCCGTGCTCCAACGCGACCGTGGTCCGACCAAGAGTAAGCCGCCCCTTCTGGTACGCCCCTCCAATCGCAGAAGAGCACTGCGATGTCAGCGCTGCACAATCGGTGGAGAACGGCGGTACTCAGCGATACATGAGTGCCGATGACGACGACCGCGACATCAGCGATCGGAACGTCGGTCGGGCAACCCTCTTGCGGCGTCACGCTGATCCCACCTCGAATGGAAGACAGGGATCCTTCAAACGAGGAGAAGTCCAGAATTCGCCACTTGGATGCCATTGAGAGAGCTACCTCAACGGACCTGAGAAGGGGAGACCTGATTCGCCACTCGTGCGGGGCACCCCGAGAGCAGTCCGGCGAATGACCTGAACCGTCCCAGGTTTCAGAAGAATATTTACCGCCGGACGCCAACCTTGTTTCGTAACAATTTCGACGACTCCAGCGGAGGAATTGGCAGGGAGTCCTTCAGAAGAGAGGAGATGCGGACGCAAGCGGAGCATTGCAGGAGCAGGGAATCCCGCGACCCGCCAGTTCGTGCAGCTCGGATACTCTGTGAGGAGCTCGCCAATGGCGCCCTTGGTGTAGGCGTTGGGGTCGAGCATGAGCTCATCACCTTCAACCAGCCAGCCGATTTGAGTCGCTGTTCCATTTCGGAGTGCCTGGCGGATCTTTTTCTCCGCGGTCCGCAGCGAAATGGAGGACTGAGGTATTTCGCAGGAGAAGAGGTCTTCATTCCTGTGGCGAACGAGATCCACCTGATAGACGCGGACCATCGCGTAGACCGGATTCTTGCCGTCGATCCTGTAGATGCGAGCATGATGAATCGATGCTCCGAGCTCTGCATATCCGCCACGAACAACGATGCAGGCAGAGCCCGTATTGAAGAAAGAAATCAGCTCTTCTCCGCGAATGTGATGCCCATTGACAACGATCGACCGATGGGGATCAGATGGCAAGCCGTCCTTCTCGTCGTAACCGGGGCATCGGGTCAGGGCTGTCCAAAGAGCCGGGGTGGATGCGCGATCGATCAGCCCCGCAGACAGGGCGCTGCTGAGCGGCACCTTGATGAGTTTCTGGATCTTCGCCTCGTGCATGGCGCCGCTGCCTTGACGAAGACGGGTGTTCTCAACGATCGGAATCGCATTGTTTGTGAGCGCCAGGTTGAACAGGTCCGATGCGGTACGCATGGCGTCGTTCCAACGCTCCCACTGCTTGCGAGCTTCATCGGTCACGCCGGTGAAGGTCTTCCATGTTTCCGTTTCTCCCGTGATTTGCTGGGAATTCCGGAGGTTCTGGCGAACAGCTAGTGTCATCGCAACCGAACGATTCATCATTGCGATGGTCAGAGCATCCATCGCGTGATGACGACGATCGAATCGGGTTTTGCCTCCGCCTCCGATGAGGTTGACCCGTCCTTCGAACCCGCTCGCCTTACGCGCTTCTGCTGTCAGGGCGCCGCGGTAGACATTGACGTCGACAGTCCGGCCCCCACGGTTGAAATGCTGGTCAATGCGCATGCGAAGCTCGCTCGCCATCCAGGCGACCGATTCCATCGATCGTCCATCGAACTCCTCATCGAGGGACTTCGATTTGAGGCGACTGATGACGTCCTTTTGGAATCGTTTGAAGTCTTTGGGGGAGACTCCCTCGTCACGGAGGAAGTGCCGGACTCGACGGGATGCATCTGCAAGAGTCGCACCCCTCGATGTGTTCGACTCAGCCCACACGGCGAATGGCAAATTCCCTTTGGCATGATTGCACGGTCTACAGACTGCAGCGAGATTATTGCGCGTATTCGTTGAACCTGCCGCCCCCGATCGCGGCACGATATGGTCCATCTCGGCAGTCGTGAAATCGATCGGGGTGCCGCAGTACAGACATTCGCCGTTCTGGCGCTGGAGCGCCTGGTACCGAATGAGATCGCTACGCCGCGGGCGGCCCGAGAGTCCCAGACGATCATGCATCTCGGAAAACATCTTCTGATTGCGCTTGAATCGCGCCTCGTTATCGCGCATCGCTTCGCGAACTGCGCGCTCGCTCCCAAGCGCATCCCGAATGTGCTCGATATTGATCGACTCAGGCGTACCCCATCGGCGCTCGGCGGCTCCCAACCAGCGTGCAAGTTGCTTTGTCACGCGGTCCACTGCGGGATTACCGACAGGCATTCCGATTGGATCGGCGGGCGGCTGCCAGGAGTCATCGACGCCGAAGACCGCCTTGCGCGCTTCGTGGAGATCCATCCCGGTTGTGAGCATGCATTCGGTGAGACGCTGGAGGGAATCGAGAGAATAAGCTGCACGGCCCGAGGGAAGCGCAAGCTTGTCGAGCAATTCCTGATCGCCCTCTGATGCCTGTTCCAGGACCTCGGCGATTTCGTCATCGACGTCGGGGATGTCCTCGGATCCGCCGCTGTTGGACAGGGCGTCGATCATCTTTCCCCGTTCCTCTGCCGAGGCCGAGATCCACCAGTCGACGAGCCAGGGGATCGCTGATCCGATGATCGCTCGATGAGTTGCATCAAGAGGAGGTGCGGACAACGCGGGTGTGCCATCAGGGCCCGGCTTCGCCGTACCGCGCAGCTCAGAGCGTTCGATTCCGAGATTGTCGGCGAGCTCCTCCCATGACGGAGCATCGCCCTCTCCTGCAATGAGGAGGAAATCGACCAAGCCCTGGAGCTCATCAGTCGAGAGGCGGCGCTCGGCCTTCCCCTCTCGGATGCGAAGGTTAGTGAGAACCGCAACGATGCGGAAGAGCTGGAAAGCGGGATGTGCCTTCTCTGCACGAACATGCTGCGTTTGACCCGGAAGCGCGTCCTTCCCCCGAAGGCCTTGTGCGCTCCCGCGTGGCGACTTCGCCTGGAAGACGCAGCGAATCAGGTGGTCGCGCTCATCGTCTTCGATTCGCTGGGTTGAAGCGATAAGGCGGATTTCCTGTGCGTTGTCGGACTGGAAGAGCTTGCCTTGAAGAATGCCCTCGGGGCCTCGGATCTTCGCCGTCGGGAAACTGGTGAAGAGGGCGGACAGGACCTCGCCGGGCGTTGCTTCGGGATCTACAAGAATGTCGAGCTTGTCGCTGACCCTTTCGCCGAGACCTCGAAGGAATTGAGATGGCTCGGCGGGGATGAGGAGCGACTCGACCTTGGAGTAGGGATTCCGCCATCCGCGGTGCCGAGCGATATGTCGCAGCGCAATTGAAACCGAACGCCGGCGCTCATCCTCGTCGAGGATGAACTCATTCGTGAGCCGGGCCCGGATGTGCCAGGGAGCGCGCGGATCGTCGAGGGTCTCCAGATCAACGATCGGGTAGCCGAGGCGCTTGAGCTCTTCGTCGAGCTGTGCGAGGCGGGTTCGACGCGATCTGTACAAACGCCGTGTTCTCCGTGCGACACCGGATGTCGCTTTCCGTGTCTTGGCATATTTCGCCTGATCCGGGTCGATGCCGGAGTCGTGCATGAAGACCATGGAATTGAGCAAAGCGACAGGGGCGTCATGCTCGTTGACTTGAACCGCGCAGAAGCCCGTCGAGTGAGTGCCGACGTCGATGCCGATTCGATAGCGAAGCGAAGTTGCCGTATCTGCGTTGATCTGCATGGAGTAATCATGACTCACCGCGGTGGCCTTTGGTGCAAAAACCGGGCCGCTCTTGCGAGCGACCCGGCGGAGCATTCAGTTCCGCTAACTGGTCGGAACTTACTGAGAATCAGTCATTGGCAATGATAACGCATGCTGGTGGCGGCTGTGAAGCCCTTCTGCAATGACTTCCGGGGTCTTGCACCCGGAGGCGCGTGAGATGGCAGACGCTTTTCCATGAGCTCTGCTTCAATCCGTGCTTCCCTTAACCCATGCCCGAACGTCGTCCGCTGAGCGATCTCAGACTCCTCCCGCTGCGCCTCGTCCAGTTCGCGTGGATGGAGATCCAGTGCTGCCTGTTCCCGGCGGCCGTCTTCCTCGGCCTCGCCGCCTCCTCCTTCGTGTGGGGTCGGTGGGAGATGCCGATCGCCCGCTACGACGCGCTGCTCATCTACGTCGTGATCGTGCAGATCGCCTTCGTCGCCTTCAAGCTCGAAACCTGGAGGGAGCTCGGCGTCATCTGCGTCTTCCACGTCCTCGGCCTCGCCCTCGAGATCTTCAAGGTGAACCAGGGCTCCTGGGCCTACCTCGACGCCGGGGTCGTGCGCCTCGGGGGAGTGCCGGTCTTCTCGGGCTTCATGTACGCCTCGGTCGGCTCCTACATCTGCCAGGCCTTCCGGCGCTTCGACCTGCACGTCGACCGTTTCCGCTGGTGGCCGGTGAGCGCCCTCGCCCTCGCGGTCTACGCGAACTTCTTCACCCACCACTACATCGTCGATCTGCGCTGGCCGATCGCGGTGGCGCTCCTCATCGCCCTGCACGGCTCGAAGGTCCGATTCACGGTCGGGGGAGACCGCTACCGGATGCCGACGGCGCTCGCATTCATCCTCATCGGCTTCTTCCTGTGGGTGGCCGAGAACGCGGCGACATTCCTCAACGCCTGGCGCTACCCGGATCAGGAGGCCGGCTGGCAGATGGTCCACGTCGGCAAGTTCGGCTCGTGGGCACTCCTCGTCACCTTGAGTTTCGTCCTCGTCGCAGCGGTCAAGGCGAAGGAGGGCGTGCTCTACGGGGACGGTCCGGCGCGGGTGACGAGGGCGTGACCCGGCGCTCGTGATGAGGGGCATCGGGACCCTCATCCCTGCCCGTCTCGCACTCCCGACGGGTCCTTCCCACCCGCGCCCAAAAGAGGGCGGTGAACGGAAGCGGATCCCGGGGCGCGACTCGGACACAGTCGCACCCCGGGATCCGCCTCGATGGGGCCGAGGGCCTCAGTGCTTGTGCATGTGACCCGACTGGCCGTCATCCATCTTGTCGTGGTCGGTCATCTTGTCCTTGTCGGACATGGCGCCCTGATCGGTCATCTTGTCCTTGTCGGTCATCTTGTCCTTGTCGGACATGGCGCCCTTGTCGGACATGGCGTTCTTATCGCCCATCTTGTCCGTCATGGACGTGCCGCCACTGCCCATCTTGTCGGGGGTCGCGGTGGAGCTGCAGGCGGCGATGCCCACGGCGGCAGTGGCGACGAGGGCGGAGGCGGCGAGGATCTTGCGCAGGTTCATGCATGTCCCAATCTGTTTCCGGGGCGCCCCTGTGGCACCCGCTCATTGGGTGGTTCGGAGTGGCAAGACTTCCGGATCGGTGACATGGATCACTGCTCGAATCCTGGAGGGAATCGATCCGAAGCGCCCTCGGCTGCGAACGAGAGATGACAGTCCAAGGAGGAAATACATGGTCACCCTCGTTCTTATCGGCCTCATCGGAGGCTTCATCACGGGCATCTCCCCGTGCATCCTGCCCGTGCTCCCCGTGATCTTCCTGTCGGGCGGCGCCCAGGGCGCGCGCTCCCGGGAGTCCGAATCCTCGATCGCGCGGATCCCCGGCATGATGACGGCCGGCCCCCTCGGCTCGCTGGGGAGCGCCCCGGCTCAATCGACGACGAGCCTCTCGCTCGCCCGCTCGAGCAAATGGCGCCCCTACCTCGTCGTGGGAGGCCTCGTCCTCAGCTTCACCTTCTTCACCCTGCTGGGCTCCACGATCCTCACTCTCCTCGGGCTCCCTCAGGACTTCATCCGCATCGCCGGAATCGTCGCCCTCGTCCTCATCGGCATCGCGATGATGATCCCCCGCCTCATGGAGATCCTCGAGAAGCCCTTCACCCGCTTCGGACGCTCTCAGGGCAAGCGCCCCGACAACGGATTCCTGCTCGGCATCGTCCTCGGCGCCGCGTACGTTCCCTGCGCCGGGCCGGTCCTCGCGGCCGTCTCCGTCGCGGGGACCACGGGCCGCATCGGTCCCGAGACCGTCGCCCTGGCCCTCTCCTTCGCGATCGGTACGGGCATCCCCCTTCTCGCCTTCGCCCTCGCGGGCAGGGGCCTCACCGAGAGGATCGCGGCCTTCCGCAGCCGCCAGAAACTGATCCGCATCATCGCGGGTGCCGCGATGATCCTCCTCGCCATCGGTCTCGCCACCGACCTGCCCGCGAAGATCCAGCGCGCCCTGCCCGATTGGACCTCATCCCTGCAGGCGGGCACCGACAAGTACCTGCGCGATTCCACCCCCAAGGGCTCCTCGTCCACCAGCTGCCTCGACGGGGCGGACGAACTCGCGAACTGCGGTCCGCTGCCGAAGATCGAGGGCGCCGTCGCATGGTTCAACACCCCCGGCGACCAGCCCCTCACCGAGACCGAGCGGAAGGACAAGGTCACCCTCGTCGACTTCTGGGCCTACTCGTGCATCAACTGCCAGCGCTCCATCCCCGGAGTCGAAAAGCTCTACGAAACCTACAAGGACGCCGGCCTGCAGGTCATCGGCGTGCACTCTCCCGAGTACGCCTTCGAGAAGGAGGTCGACAATGTGAAGAAGGGGGCCGAATCCCTGGGGATCACCTACCCCGTCGCCGTCGACTCGGACCTCGTCACCTGGACGAACTTCGACAACCACTACTGGCCCGCCCACTACCTCGCCGACGCGAAGGGCGAGCTGCGCGCCCTCAAGTACGGCGAGGGCGGCGAGGCGACGACCGAGAAACTGGTGCGCAGACTCCTCACTGAAGCGAACCCCGACCTCGTCCTTCCCGCACCGGTCTTCGCATCCGACGAGCCGACTGCGACCGGGGAACGGAGCCTCGAGACCTACCTCGGCGCCGCGCGCGCCAGCCGTTTCGTCGACGGTGGGCTCAAGACCGGAATCGCCGAATACTCCCTCCCCGAGAGTCAAGCGCGCGACACCTTCGCCCTCGACGGCCGCTGGAAGGTCGAAGACGAGTTCATCGCCCCCGACGAGGGCGAGGCCGGGCTCTCCCTGGCCTTCAAAGGGAAGCAGGTGAACCTCGTCGTCTCCGGCGAAGGGGACCTCGAATGGGAGGTGAACGGCCAGAAGATGACGAAGCGCATCTCGGGGACCCCGAACGGCATCGAACTCTTCGCCTCCTCCGAAACCCATCAGGGGGAGCTGAAATTGAAGGCCTCGCCCGGGCTCAAGCTCTACTCCTTCACCTTCGGGTGAGAACTGCGAATCCGGGTGGAGCCGTGACACGGAAGGAGCAACATGAGGACGCGGAAGGAGGGTCGTCCAGATGAGCGGATCCGTGCGAGCCCCGTAGCATGTCATGCGTGGAAGAAGCAGACCAAGACGGACGTCTCCTCGCGCGGGTCGCGCAGGGGGACGAGTCCGCTTTCGCCGAGCTCTACGACCGCTGGGCATCCCGCCTCTTCGCCCTGGTCCTGCAGATCGTCGTCGACCGCGCGCAGTCGGAGGAGGTCCTCCAGGACGTCTTCTGGCAGGTGTGGACGACTGCGGCCTCCTACGAGGCGGAACGCGGGAGCGCGAGGGCGTGGCTGGTGACCTTCGCGCGGCGGCGGGCGATCGATCGCGTGCGCTCCAGTCAGGCCGCTCGTGATCGAGAGGCCCGTCACCACGGCGACTACCCGGATTTCGATTCGACGCTCGACGCCATCGAAGAGCGATTGGAGGGGGAGCGGGTGAGGCGCGCACTGGAACGAGTAGGTGAACCGCATGCGAGCACGATCAAGCTCGCCTATTTCACGGGCCTGACCCACGCGCAGATCGCGGAGCGGATGCGCGTCCCCCTGGGAACGGTGAAGAGCAGGATCCGCGACGGCATCGACAAGCTGAGAGTCGAGATGGGAGTGACTCGATGAACGGGGAATCTGAGCGTTTCGACGGGATCGATCCTCTGGAATCCGAGGAGGCGGCGCTCCTCGGCGCGTCCCTGCGCCCCGTCGCCCCGCCGCCGGCGCTCCGTGAGGAGTTGATGAGGCGGGTGCGCGAGTCTTCGGCCGGAGGCGTCGGGGAAGCGGTCGGGAGCAGCGCTGAAGAGGTCGGGCCCCGCGGCGATGCGATCGACGCCGTCGCCGAGGGGGGCGGGGGCTCTGCCGCCGCCGTTCCGGGTGCCGAGGTCGTCGACTTCGCATCTGCCCGTTCTTCGCGGCGGCGACTGGTGCGCGTGTTCGCGCAGATGGCCGCTTCCTTCGTGATCCTCGCCGTGGGGGTGGGCGTGGGGCGCTGGTCGACGATGGAGGGCATGGAGTCGACCAGTCATTACGCTCAGCTCAATCAGGCCCAGGACGTCGATCGCGTGACGGATACGATGCCTGACGGGCATGTCGTCACCCTCACCTGGTCGAAGGGGATGGATATGGCGGCGGTGACCCTTCCGGCGGAGCTCAGGGCCTCCAAGGGGCGCAGTCTCCAGGTGTGGGTCCGTCAAAAGGGCGTCGTCACGAAGGCCGGCATGTACGAGCCCGCGAAGGGGACGACCTTCTCCTTCCTCGACGTGATGCCCGAGCCGGGCATCGAGATCCTCATCACCGAGGAGCCCGAGGGCGGTTCGGATCAGCCCACCGGTGATCCGCTCGTCGTGCTGCGCATCGGCGAGGGCGCGAAGGCCGTCTGAGGGCGGAGCGGGATGCCGGCGGCTCGACGCTGTCGCCTTCGTGGCCGCGCTCATGATCGTCACCGCCTCGGGACGACGACTCCTCGACGAGGCTGAAGAGGCGGATCGCGGATATCGAGAGCTCATCAGTCGGGGGCTTCCTCCGGTCGATGGCGACGAAGTCGCGATGCTGTGGAGCGGCGAGGCCGATGGCGCCTGCGCCCGTTATCGGCGGCGCAACGGGGCGAGTGAGGACGATGCGCGCATCATGATCGGTTTGCCGGCGACGATGGCGGCTGCTGAAGGGCGACTCCCGCAGTGATGTCGGGCGCTCTCGCGTGATGCGATTGATTGCGCCGAGAGTCGGGTGCCGGGGGCGAGGCCGATGAGAGGGGCCTTGCGCCGCCATAAAAAATAGATATCATATTGATATGGCTTCGCCCTCGAAGCCGCGTGAAGGCGCGGCGGGCGGAGATGGCAGAGGAGAAAGCGATGACTGCGCCCACAACCCCCACTTCCTGCTCCGAGTTCGCAGACGATTCGACGCGAAGCGCCGCCCGCGTTGAAATCGCGGAGAGGCCCGCGAGTTCCCTCGGGGCCGCCGCCGCGTTCCCGGCCTTCCTCATCCTTGTGGCCGGGTTCGTCTTCTCCATCTACTTCTTCATCTCGGGCGCGATCATGGCCGACGCCAATGAGGACGGCGGGATCCTCCGGATCATCGTGGCCTCGATCCTGTTCCTCCTCGTCCTCATCCTGTTCACCTCGCTCACGGTCGTCTCGCCCGGCCAGACTTCGGTCCGCCAGTTCTTCGGCAAGTACATCGGCACGGTGAGGCGTACGGGGCTGGTCCTCGTCCCCCCGCTGTCGAACGGGAAGAAGGTGTCCGTCAAGGTCCACAACTTCGAGACGCATGAGCTCAAGGTGAACGATTCCGACGGCAACCCCGTCAACATCGCCGCGATCGTCGTCTGGCAGGTCGCCGACACCGCCCGGGCCGTCTTCGCCGTCGAGGAGTACGAGGAATTCATCAAGGCCCAGGCCGAATCCGCGCTCCGCCACGTCGCGACGACTCACCCCTACGATGAGCCCGGTCCGGGCGAGACCTCCCTGCGCGGCGGCACCGACATCGTCTCGGCCGAGCTCGCGGCCGAGGTCGCGGCCCGCGTCGCCCTCGCCGGTCTCGAGATCGTGGAGGTCCGCATCTCCTCCCTCGCCTACGCCCCCGAAATCGCTCAGGCGATGCTCCAGCGTCAGCAGGCGGGCGCCGTGATCTCCGCCCGCGAGCAGATCGTCGAGGGCGCGGTCTCCATGGTCCGCCAGGCTCTCGAGCGCCTCGAGCAGGACGAGATCGTCTCCCTCGATGACGAGCGCAAGGCCCAGATGGTCTCCAACCTGCTCGTCGTCCTCTGCTCCGACACGAACGCCCAGCCGATCGTCAACGCGGGTTCGCTCTACTGAGCGGCCCCGATCGGGAGGAGGATCCGAAGCGTGGCGGGCGGCAAGCGCGAGCGCAAGCAGCTGCTGCTCAGGCTCGACCCGGCCGTCCATGAGGCGCTCGCCTCGTGGGCGGCCGATGACCTGCGCTCCGTCAACGCCCAGATCGAGATGATCCTGCGGCGCGCCCTCAAGGAATCCGGGCGCGATCCGAAGGCCGCCCCGATGCGCGGGCGCGGCAGGCCCCGCAAGACCCCGATCGCCGAGGGCGGGGCACCAGGCGCATCGGAATCGGAGAGGCACCCCGACGAGGACGCCTGATCTCCCCCCGTCGTCCCCTCTTCTCCGCCGAGGTCATCACCTTTCTGTGTCGAGGTCATCACCTTTCTTCGTCGAAGTCATCACTTTTCTTCGTCGAGAGTGTTCCCTTACGTGCTGCGGAGGGCGAAGCCCGTCGCGGGGAGTCGCGGCGGTAATGCTTTCGATGGACGAAGGTGATGCTTTCGGTGGATAAAAGTGATGATCTCGGTGAAGGGGGAGTGGAAGTCGAGTGGCGGGCGAATCGGAGCCGAACGGCCCGAGCGGGCAGGCCTGCGAACTCAGTAGACTGGGCGAAGGTGCGGCCACCGTCGCACGGACACCGATTCGCGGGAGAAACTCATGCCAGCCGTCATCGTGCTCGGCGCCCAGTGGGGCGACGAAGGCAAGGGCAAGGCGACCGACCAGCTCGGTCAGAACACCGACTACGTCGTGAAGTTCAACGGCGGGAACAACGCCGGACACACCGTCGTCATCGACGGCGAGAAGTACGCCCTTCACCTCCTGCCCGCGGGCATCCTCTCCGAGGGCGTCGCCCCGATCATCGGCAACGGCGTGGTCGTGGACCTCGAGGTCCTCTTCGCCGAGCTCAATGAGATGACCTCGCGCGGCGTCGACTGCTCGCGCCTCCTCATCTCCTCCAACGCGCACATCATCCCCTCGTACAACCGCCTCATGGACCAGGCGAACGAGCGGGCGCGGGGGAAGAACCAGATCGGCACCACCGGCCGCGGGATCGGCCCGACCTACGCCGACAAGATGAACCGCATCGGCCTGCGCATCCAGGACCTCTTCGACCCGGAGGCCCTCTCCCTCAAGGTCGAGGCGGCGCTCGCCCCCAAGAACGAGATCTTCGCCGCCGTCGGCATGGAGACCCTCGACCCGACGGTCGTCACCGAGGAGCTCCTGTCCTACGCCGATCGGGTGCGCCCCATGGTGTGCGACGTGTCGCTCGTCGTCAACGACGCGCTCGACCGCGGCGACACCGTCCTCTTCGAGGGCGGCCAGGCGACCATGCTCGACATCGACCACGGCACCTACCCCTTCGTCACCTCCTCGAACCCGACGGCGGGCGGCGCCCTCACGGGAACCGGCGTCGGCCCGACCCGCATCGACCGGGTCGTCGGCGTCGCCAAGGCCTACACGACGCGCGTGGGCGAGGGCCCCTTCCCGACCGAACTCGACGACGAGGTCGGTGAAGCCCTGCGCCAAAAAGGCGGGGAGTTCGGCGTCACCACGGGCCGCCCGCGCCGCACCGGATGGTTCGACGCCGTCGTCATGCGCTACGCGACGCGCATCAACGGCCTCACCGACATCTGCCTCACGAAGCTCGACGTCCTCACCGGCTACGAGACCATCCCCGTGTGCACCGCCTACGAGGTCGACGGCGTGCGCACCGAGGAGATGCCCCTCGACCAGGGCGGCTTCGAGCGAGCCGTCCCCGTCTACGAGGAGCTGCCCGGCTGGACCGAGGACATCTCCGAGTGCAGGAGCTTCGACGAGCTCCCCGCCGCCGCGCAGGCCTACATCGCGCGCCTCGAAGAGCTCTCGCGCTGCCGCATCCAGTCGGTCGGCGTGGGCGCCGGCCGCGAGGCGACGATCGTGCGTTACCCGCTGATCTGATCCTCAATCCTCGCCGAACAGGT
>NZ_JBNOYB010000082.1:0-10531 GCF_050312375.1 Schaalia sp. | reverse complement strand
TACGGGCCCGGCCGGTCATGACGAACAAAACGCTGAGGATCAGCGCTCAGTAACGGACGAAGTACCCTCCGGGACGAACCGCGGCGACCGTGGAGAGCAGGCCCGGCATCTGAGCCTCGACCATCTGGCCGTTGCCGATGTAGATCGCGATGTGACCCGGGTAGGCGACGAGGTCGCCCGGCTGAGCCTCCGCGGCCGAAACGGGGGTGCCCCCCGCGGCCTGCGCATCGGAGGTGCGCGGCAGGCTGATCCCAGCGGCGGCGTAAGCCATCTGGGTGAGGCCGGAGCAGTCGAGCCCCGCCATCGTGGTGCCGCCCCAGACGTAGGGGATGCCCGTCAGCGCGAGAGCAGCGGCGGCGATCGAACCGCCGGCGGCGTTGTACGCGGCGGCCTGAGCGGAGGGATCGAATGCGGGAGCGATCTCCTCACGGACCTCGGAGCGGGTGACCGTCTCCTCCGCTGCGGGCTGCGCCTCAGCTGCGGCGGCGGGCGCCTCGGCGGAGGCGGTGACCTCTTCGGCGGTCCAGGCGATGTCGGGGACGACGACGGTGGTCGCCACGGACTTCGGAGCCGTGGTCGTGGTCGGCGCAAGGGTCGGCTGGGTGGAATCAGCCGGGCCGCCAGCGGCGGTCGCGCTACCGCCGACGACAGCGGTGAGGGCGAGGCCGGTGACGGACGCGATCGCTGCGGGCTTGACGGCGCCGATGGAGGTCATCGTGTCCGTCATGTCGAGGATCGGTCGGAGCGGACGACGCGCCTTGCGGTGGCGCGGCGCGGGCTTGACGTGAGTCACGTGCGTTAGTTCTCCTTGTTGACCTGCGAGGTAAGCTGTCGGATTCGGGCAGGAGAGCCCGGCCCGGTTTCCCGGGCTTCACCCCAAGGCCTTGCGGCCGCGATGGTTCCCCCACGTTGGACCTGTTTCTCGCATCCCCCACGGTCCAACTTCGGTGCATGGGGAACGGTCGGCCTGTCGGCCACCGCCAACTCTAAACCGCCGTCCTCGAAATGTCACGCCAAGATAACGGAGATAACGGGTAAGCGTTTTCGCTGAGAAACAGCCGAAAGAGGCATCATCCGGCCCCTGAGGAGCTCAGAGGGGGCGCACGAAGAGGTGCGCGGCGAGATTCAGGGGAATCCGGAACCCCTCTCCCGGCGCCCCCGACGCGTCGAGCGGACGAAGACGCACGAAATCGCCCTCGGCCTCGAGGAGGAGCTCAGCCCCCGGGCGAAGCCCCGCCGCGGAGAAATCCGCGATGATCTCCGCGTCCGCCTGAAGGGGCTCGCCGATCCGAACGAGCGCGAGCCCTTCTCCCAGGCGCGTCCGCACCGCGACCTCGACCGACTCGCCGCGAACGGGCTCACCCGTTCCGGGAATCGCATTCCCGTAGGGATCGGTCTCAGGATCCGACAGAAGCGCGACGAGGCGCGCCTGGACGCGATCGGACATGACGTGCTCCCACCGGCAGGCCTCGTCGTGAGCCAGTTCCCAGTCGAGGCCGATCCCGTCGACGAGCAGGCGCTCCGCGAGCCGGTGTTTCTTCAGGACGTCGACCGCCTGACGCCGACCCTCCTCGGTGAGTTCGAGACGACGATCGCCCAGGACGTGCAGGAGTCCGTCGCGCTCCATCCTGGCCACCGTCTGGGAGACCGTCGGACCCGAATGGTCGAGCCTTTCGACGATACGGGCGCGCAGGGGCGTCACCCCGTCTTCTTCCATTTCGAGAATGGTCTTGAGGTACATCTCGGTGGTGTCGATAAGGTCGCCCACGTCTGTGTTCCTTCCCTGCTCGCCTCACGATGCCCTCAAGCATAGGTCCTCGGCCCCCCGGGTCACAGGGCGTGTCGATCATCGGGCATCGCCGACTCTTAGCCCTTCGTCCGGCGCTCCCGCCCTCGTGAGCGTCGCGCGGCCGCCTGGCGGAAAGCGCTCGCTGAGGGGCGACGAGGGCGATAGCGTGGACCCATGGAGTCCTACCCGCGCGTTCCCGCTGAACTTCTCCCCTCGGACGGCCGTTTCGGATCCGGGCCTTCTCGGATCCGCAGAGCGCAGATCGACGCCCTGGCCCGCCCGCTCATCATGGGGACCTCCCACAGGAAGCAGCCCGTCAAGGCGGTCGTCGCATCCATCCGCGCAGGTATTCGTGAACTCTACGGCCTGCCCGAGGGCTACGAAGTCGTCCTCGGCAACGGCGGGGCGACGGCCTTCTGGGATGCGGCGGCCGCGTGCCTGGTCCGCGAGCGCGCCGCCCTGGCAACCTTCGGGGAGTTCGGGGAGAAGTTCGCCAAGGAGATCGACCGCGCCCCCCACCTGGCGCCCGCGCTCCGCGTGACCGCCGCGCCCGGATCGCTCGCCCTGCTGACGGGCGGGGAGCGCTCGGCGGACGGGGGCCGTCCGGACGCGTTCGCGCACCCGCATCACGAGACTTCGACGGGCGTCCTGTCCCCTGTGCGCAGGCTCGGCGACGAGGGCGATCTCACCCTGATCGATGCGACTTCGATCGCGGGCGCCGTCCCGATCGATCCCGCACAGGCGGATGCGTACTACTTCTCACCTCAGAAGGCCTTCGGATCGGACGGGGGGCTGTGGGTGTCGATCATGTCCCCCGCCGCGATCGAGCGCGCCGAGGAGCTGTCGACGGCTCCCGGGCGCTGGGTGCCGGCCTTCCTCGATCTGTCCGCCGCGGTGAGGAACTCGGTGAAGGACCAGACGCTCAACACTCCGGCGATCGCGACCCTGGTCATGCTGGCCGAGCAGATCGACTGGATGCTCCACATGGGAGGCCTGTCGGCGATGGAGGCGCGTGCGCGCGCCGCCTCCCGGGTGCTCTACGACTGGGCGGACGCGTCCTCGGTGGCGCGCCCCTTCGTCGCAGACCCGGGGCACCGCTCCCCGGTCGTCGTCACCATCGAGTTCGATGAGGCGATCGATGCGGGAGCCCTGTCGGCGGCTCTGCGCAGTCAGGGCGTCGTCGACATCGACCCCTATCGCGGCGTCGGCGGCAATCAGCTGCGGATCGCCACCTGGCCCTCGACGGCGATCGAGGACGTCGAGGCCCTCGTCGCCTGCTTCGATTGGATCATCGAACGGGTCCTGTGAGCCTGGAGCGGAACCCGGGCCGAGCCGCGCCCTCCTCCGACGCTCGGGCCAGAGGCGCTGCACCCGGGAGCGCTTATTCGAGGCCCGTGGCATCGGGTTCGACGCGGGGGCGTTTCGCGGGCCCCTCCAGGCGCACGCGCCCGCCCGGAGCGCCGAGCCGCACGCGATACCCCCAGTGGCGCATCCCCCACAGTGCGCAGACGAGGGCCATGAGGAGCGAGGCGATCCCTCCGGCGAGGAGGGACCAGCGGGCCCCGAAGACTTCGCCGATCCACCCGATCGTCGGGGAGCCGATGGGGGTGGATCCCAGGAAGATCATCGTGTAGAGGGCCATGACGCGGCCGCGCATCGATTCATCGGTCGTGATCTGGATCGCGGCGTTGGCCGCGGTGATCATCGTGAGCGCCGCGAGCCCCGCCGGAATCGACAGGATCGCGAACAGCGAGTATCCGGGGGCCAGTCCCAGGGCGATCTCGAGCAGGCCGAAGGATGCGGCGCCGATGATGACGAGCCTCAGCCGGGGACTGGCGCGACGCGCCGCGATCAGGGAGCCCGCGAGCGCGCCGACGGCCATGAAGGAGCCGAGGATCCCGTACTCCCCCGCTTGCTTCCCGTACACCTCCGTCGCCATGAGGGCGCTGGTCAGCTGGAAGTTCAAGCCGAAGGCCGAGACGACCGCCATGAGGAGCATGATGAGCACGATGTCCGGGCGTGAGGCCACATAGGCGATCCCCTCGCGGATCTGACCCGGTGAGCGCTTCACGGCCTCGCGATGGATCATCTCTGCGGACCTCATCGCCGCCAGAGCGGCGACCGGGGCGAGGAGGAGGGCCGCGTTCACGACGAAGACCCAGCCGATGCCCACCCATTCGATGACGAGGCCGGAGACGGCGGGGCCGAAGAGGCGGGCGGCGTTGAATGCAGTCGAGTTGAGGGCGACGGCGTTGGAGAGGGATTCGCCGGGGACCAGCTCGGAGACGAAGGCCTGTCGGGCCGGGGAATCGAGCGCCCCGAGGACCCCTCCGAGCAGCGCGAGCGCATAGACGTGCCAGAGGAGCGCCCAGCCGCCGAGGACGAGGACGCCCAGGATCGCGGAGAGGACGACGTTCGTCACCTGCGTGGCCTGGAGCAGCCGCCGCCGGTCCATCCGGTCGACGAGGACGCCGGCCCAAGGCGACAGGAGGAGGAGCGGCAGGAACTGGAGCGCCGTCACGATGCCGATCTGCGTGCCCGAGTGATCCGTCAGGACGGTGAGCACGAGCCAGTCCTGGGCGACCCGCTGCATCCAGGTCCCCGTCGAGGCGATGATGTTGCCGAGGAACCAGAGGCGGAAGTTGAAGATCCCCAGTGACTGGAAGGTGCGGGACACTCGCGAGTGCGCCTCCTCGGATCGTGCTGACGCCGCGCTTCGTGGCGATCGGATGGAACTCTTCCGACAATAGAGGAACCCCGCGGAAGTCGCCTTCCGCGGGGTTCTCGCGTCTCGCTGCGGTGCTCCGGCCGGGCCGGAGCGCCCTCGCCGGACTCAGGCGAACAGCGCCTGAATCGGGCCGAGGAGGAAGTACACGATGAAGAGCGCCGAGGTGAGCCACATGAGTCCGTGGACCTTTCCGGCCTCGCCCTTGGCGATGCGGATCACCGTGTAGGTGATGAAGCCGATGCCGATGCCGACGGTGATCGAGTAGGCGAAGGGCATGAAGGCGATCGTGAGGAACGCCGGGATCGCGATTTCCGCCTTCGACCAGTCGATCTCCGCGACCTGCATCATCATGAGGAAGCCGACGAAGACGAGGGCCGTCGACGCGGCTTCGGTCGGCACGAGCTCGACGACGGGCGCGAGGAAGGTGGAGGCGAGGAAGAGCAGGCCGGTCACGACCGAGGCGAGGCCGGTGCGCGCGCCCTCGCCGACGCCCGCGGAGGACTCGATGTAGGAGGTGTTCGAGGAGACGCCGCCGACGCCGCCGGCGATCGCCGCGAGGGAGTCGATGAGGAGGATCTCGCGGGACTTCGGCGGGTTCCCGTGCTCGTCGAGGAGCTTCGCCTCGCCGCCGATGGCCACCATCGTGCCCATCGTGTCGAAGAAGTCGGCGAGCATGAGCGAGAAGATGAGGAGGATGACGGCGATCGGGCCGAGCTTGGCGAAGGCGCCGAACATGTCGACCTGGAAGAGCGAGCCGAAGCTCGGCAGGGACACGAGGGAGCCCGTGATCTCGGGGATCGTTTGGCCCCAACCGGTCGGGTTGACGACCGCGCCGGCCTCGTCCTTCATCGCCGGGATGTGGAGGAGGGCTTGGAGGATCATCGCGACGATCGTGGAGGAGAGCAGACCGATGAGGATCGCGCCGCGCACCTTGCGGATGTAGAGGACGATCGTGAGGATCAGGCCGATGACGAACACGAAGGCGGGCCACCCGGCGAGGGAGCCGTTGACGCCGAGCTGGACCGGCGTGCCGCCGGGGCGGATGATGCCCGCGTTGATGAGGCCCACGAAGGCGATGAACAGGCCGATGCCGACGGAGATCGCGGTCTTGAGCTGGCGGGGCACGGCCTTGAACACGGCTTCGCGGAAGCCCGTGAGGACGAGGACCGTGATGAGGATGCCCTCCCAGACGATGAGGCCCATGGCCTCCTGGTAGCTCAGGCCCGAACCGCCGACGAGGGTGAAGGCGACGACCGCGTTCAGGCCCATGCCCGCGGCGAGGGAGAGGGGGAAGTTGGCGACCAGGCCCATGAGGATCGTGACGATCCCGGCGACCAGGGCCGTGCCCGCGGCGATGTCGCCGAAGCCGAAGCCGGCGTCCTCGGGGAGGGTCGTGGACAGGATGATCGGGTTGACGACGAGGATGTAGGCCATCGCGAAGAAGGTGACGAAGCCTCCTCGCACCTCCTGGCCGACGGTCGATCCCCTCTCGGAGACGTGGAAGAACTTGTCGATGGATGAGGCGGCTGCCGCGGGATGGGAGGCCGCGGCCGTATTCTTTGTGCTCACGGGACAATCGTGCCTTCGGTCACCAAAGCGACGCAACAATCGTGCAGTGACACGCATCACCCCTCCGCCGCTCAGGCGCGGCCGGACGGAACGGACGAGGGCGGGGCGCGATCCCGAGGGGGCTCAGGCCTCGACGGCGTCCTGCGCGACCGCCGTCGCGGCATCCGCCTCCGGCTGTTTCGGCATCGGTTCGGCATCGAGGGCGCCCTCGTCGATCCGCGAGGGGCGAACCGGCCACTGCGTCCCCTGCTTGGGCGCATCCGTCTCCGAATGGGCCCCGCAGGTGTGGTCCAGACTCACGACTCTGCCGTCGTCCGGCGCCCACTCATTGGCGCACACGCCGAACACCGTGCGCATCGAACCGGACATCTTCACAAGAAACCCGCAGGTCGAGCAGGAGTTCTTCGGGGCACGACCCGCCTTGGGGCCCTGCTCCGAACGGTACCAGCGCTCGACCGCAGCCCGGCGCCCCTCCTCCGACAGGACCCTCTTGCGCCCGAGGCCGATCTCCTTGACCTCGGGAAGATCCAGATCTTGGCTCGCATCCTCGAAAGCCGCCTCCAGGCGCGCATCATCGGCCTGGTAGGGCAGGGTGTCCTCGCGGGTGAGATCGCCCGGGCGCAGGCGCTCTTCCCAGGGCACCCATTCGGGTGCGAGCAGGGCGCCCTCGCGGGGCATCATGTCGACCTCGCACACCGTCGCCGCACGAGCGCGCGGAACGCGGGCGACCGTGACCGCCCAGGCCCAGCCGCGGTATCCGGCGTCCTGGGAGGCGAAGAAGTGGGTGCCCAGACGTTCGCCGTCCATCACGAAACCCAGGTGCTCGCCAACGCGTCGCGGATGAGCGATGGCCTCGGCGGATTCCTTCGCGAGCTCGACCGCGCCCGACAGGACCGCGTCGGTCTTGGGGGCGCGCGTCCGGGCGGACTTCGCCCGGGCGTTCCGACTGGTCTCAGGCATCGAAATCCTCCGCGACCGCGCGCAGGACCTTCGCGACCTGCGCGGAGTTCTCCGGGTAGCGGCCCGCGCGCAGGCCCGCCGAGGACGCGTCGAGGAGCTTGATGAGGTCCTCGATGACCGGGACCATCGCCTGCGGCTTGCGCCTGCGGGCAGCCGCCGCGGACTTCTTCGGCGCCAGGATGCGCACCGACAGGGCCTGAGGGCCCTTCCGGCCGTCGGCGACGCCGTACTCGACGCGCGTGCCCGGCTTCGGCGCGGGCGCGTCCTCGGGGAGGGCAGAGGCGTGGAGGAAGACCTCCACGCCGTCATCGCCGCCGATGAAGCCGAAGCCGCGCTCGGCGTCGAAGAACTTCACCTTTCCTGTGGGCACAGAACCCCTCCTCGAGGACTCGACACGATCCGGGTTCGGATCTCGTCCCATCATCCTAGTTCCCACTGGCCCTCAGCGCGTCCCCGGGGCCCTTTGGGCCTAGGCTGAAGCCGAACAGCGACTTCGCGACGACCAGGAGGAACCGTGACACTGCCGAGCCCCGCGATCCGCGCTCTCGCCACAGGAGCCGCGAGCGCAGCACTTCTCGTCATGAGCGCCGCGGCGGCGGCCGCCACGAGCCCGGTCACCGTTTCCGATCACCTCACCGACCCGGACTCCTACTTCAGCGCGTCCCAGGCCGAGTCGATCACCCGGTCGATCGACTCGGCCGCCTCCGCCGGCCTCGACGTGTACGTCGTGGCCGTGCCCGACCTTTCGGGCTCCGCACCCGTCGAGTGGTGCCAGCGGGCGGGGGCGAACTCCGGCTTGTCCGATCAATCCATCGTGTACGTCCTCGCTTACGAGGAGCGCAGCCACGCCTCCTGCGGAAACGCCGATGAGCAGATCGTCTCCGACTCGGCTCTGACCAGCGCGATGGCCGAGGCCAAGTCCGTCCTCGGCCGGGCCGACCCCCTCGATTCCGCGACCGCGGCCACGGCGATCGGCGCCTTCATCGATTCCGCGACCGCGGCCACGGCGACCGGCACCGGATCGGGCGGAGCCGCTCCCGCGAGCTCCCGGGACTCGTCCTCCGCGGAGTCGTCGTCCACGACCGCGTGGATCCCCGCGGTGGCCGCCGTCGGCGGTCTGACCGCGCTCGGCGCCGGACTGGTCGCCATGCGCAACAAGCGCCGACTCACCCGCTCGACGCGCGAGGCGCAGGAGCGCGACGCGCAGTCCGCCGAAGCGCGCGTCGCCCGGGCGAACTCGCTCCTCCTTCAAGCCGACGAAACGGTCCGTTCCGCCCGCGACGAGCTCGAATACGCCCGTGCGCAATTCGGCGCGTCCAGAACCGACTCCTACGCCGCGGCGCTCGACCGCGCCGCCGCTGCGGTTGCGCAAGGATTCGCGCTTCAGGAGGCGATGAACTCCTCGACGATTCCGAATGAGCGCGCCGGCCTCGCCGATCGGATCGGGGCCTCCCTCGATGCCGTCATGCCCGATCTCGTGGCGCGCCAGCAGGAATTCGCCGCTCTGCGCGACCGGGAAGCCGGAGTGGAGACCCAGATCCAAGACGTGCGCACGCGCATCGAGGAGAACGCCTCCCGGATGGATACCGTCGACGCCGAGCTTTCCGCCCTCGCCGCCCTCTACCCCGCACAGACGATCGCCTCCCTGCAGGACAACCCCGGACAGGCGCGCGCCCTCCTCGACTCGGCCCGTGATGCCGTCGAACGGGCGGCGTCGCTCGCAGCGCACGACGCCTCCTCCGCCCTCGTCTCCCTCGACACCGCCAGACGCGCAGTCGCGATGGCCGGTCACCAGATCGACGGCGTCCTCACGGCGAAGGACGACCTGGCCCGCGTCGATGCGCTCCTCGTGGACGCCATCGCCTCGATCACCGCGGACTTGGCCGACGTGACGCGCCTCGGCGCTGATCCGGCGGCCTTCGCGCCGCTCGTCCAGGATGCCAACAGGGCCGTGGACGCCGCGCGCTCGGCGCGATCGGGCGACGGCGACCCTCTTGCGGCCCTGGAGGGCCTCCGCATGGCGGAGCTCGCGCTCGACGCCTCCCTCGAGTCCTTGCGGAGCACTGAGGCGGCCCTCGAGAAGAAGCGGGGGGCGGCGACGAACGCCCTCGCCGATGCGCGCGCCCAGGTGCTCCGCGCGGAGTCCTTCGTCCAGTCGCGTCGGGGCATGATCGGCCTCGACGCCCGCTCGCTCCTGTCGCGCGCTCAGAGCGAGCTCGCTCAGGCCGATGCCCTGATCGCCTCCGATCCGGACCGTGCGCTCGCCCTCGCGGCTTCGGCGCGTTCCGCGGCGACGACCGTCCTGTCCGCTCCGGCTTCCCCCGGCGACGAGGACGGGCACCTCTTCGGAGCGGGGGCTCCCGGCCGGGGGTCCATGACCGGATCGACTTTGGGCGATGCCCTTCTCTGGTCGGTTCTGTTGGGCGGCGGGCGCTCACACGACCGCTCGGACCACCGGGACGCCGGATTCGGGGGCGGCTTCGGAGGCTTCGGAGACGGCGGCTTCGGGGGGTTCGGCGGAGGCGGCTTCGGCGGAGGCGGCTTCGGCGGAGGCCGGGGCGGCTCCTTCTGAGCGAGCGCCGACCGGTGGCGGGCCCCGCCGATCGCGCTGCCCGCTTCCAGGCACCGCTCAGGGATACTTGCTAGAGTCGAATCGTCCGCATGGAGGAACACGCCGACGTTGTTCTCCATCCCCAGAAAGGACCAGACCATGGCTGAAAAGCAGTCCGTGCTCGGGCGCATCGCCCAGCTCGCCAAGGCGAACATCAACGCCCTCATCGACCGCGCCGAGGATCCGCAGAAGATGCTCGACCAGCTCATCCGCGACTACACGAACTCCATCGCCGAGGCCGAAGCCGCCGTCGCGCAGACGGTCGGCGATCTCCGTCTGGCCGAGAAGGACCACGAAGCCGACGTCGCCGCTGCCGACGATTGGGGCCGCAAGGCCCTGGCCGCCTCCCGCAAGGCCGATGAGCTCCGCGCCTCGGGCGACGCCGCGGGTGCGGATCGTTGGGACGGCCTGGCCAAGACGGCCATCGGCAAGCAGATCTCCTTCGAAGAAGAGGCGAAGACCGCCGAGCCGCTCATCGCCTCGCAGACCGAGGTCGTGGCGAAGCTCAAGACCGGCCTCATTCAGATGAAGGAGAAGCTCAGCGAGCTCAAGGACAAGCGCAACCAGCTCGTCGCGCGTCAGCGCACCGCTGAGGCGCAGGCGAAGGTGACGGACGCGATCTCGTCGATCAACGTCCTCGATCCGACGTCGGAGCTCTCCCGCTTCGAGGACCGCGTCCGCCGCGCCGAGGCCCTCGCCCAGGGCAAGACCGAGGTGGCCGCCGAGAGCCTCGACGCCCAGTTCGCCGAGCTCGAGACGGATTCGTCCTCCTCGGAGATCGAGGCGCGCCTCGCCGCGCTGAAGAACCGGCAGTGAGGCCTCGCCGCTCCTTCGACGGAGCGGGATGAGACCCGGGAGGGCCTGCGGGAACATT
>NZ_JBNOYB010000081.1:0-13713 GCF_050312375.1 Schaalia sp. | reverse complement strand
GTCTGCTGTGAGGCTCCCGTGCATTGAGAGCCCGCGCGAAGGTCACTCGGCCTTGGTGATGTTCTGGTAGACCGGGACGGACTTCCAGTTGAAGACCACGTTGTCGACCGTGGGCGCCCAGCCGCCGACGACGTTGGAGTACCACAGCGGGACGACCGGGAGGTCCTTGAAGAGGATCTCCTGAGCCTGATCGAGGAGCTTGTTGGACTCTTCGACGGAGGGCGCGGACGCGGACTTGGTCAGGAGGGCGTCGAAGTCGGCGTTCGAGTAGTCGGTGTCGTTCGAGCCCGCGCCCGTGCCGTAGAGCGGGGCGAGGAAGTTGTACTTGCCGGGGTAGTCGGCCTGCCAGCCGGTGCGGAAGGCGCCGGTGATGGTGCGGTTGGTGACCTCGGTGCGCAGGGACTTGAAGTCGGGGTAGGGGTTGCCGACCGCGTCGATGCCGAGGGTGTTCTTGATCGAGTTCGCAACGGCGTCGACCCAGGCCTGGTGACCGCCGTCGGAGTTGTAGCCGATCGTGAAGGTGCCCGACCAGGGCGAGATCTTGTCGGCCTCGGCCCACAGCTCCTTGGCCTTCTCCGGGTTGTAGCTCAGGACCTCGGAGCCGGGGACGGCGTCGTTGTAGCCGTCGACGACCGGGGAGGTGAAGTCCTTGGCCGGGGTGCGGGTGCCCGAGAAGATCGTCTCGGTGATGGTGTCGCGGTCGATCGCGTAGGAGAGGGCCTGGCGGCGGAGCTTGCCCTCATCGCCGGAGAAGTGCTCGAGCTTCATCGGGATCGCGAAGGACTGGAAGATCGCGGCCGCCTGGTTCGCGGAGCGGCCTTCGAGCTCGGATTCGTAGGTGGCGAAGGCCGAGTCCGGGATCGCGTCGAGGACGTCGAGGTTGTGGCCGAGGAGATCCTGGTAGGCCGCGTCCTGCGAGGCGTAGAAGATGATGTTGACGCCGCCGTTCTTCGCGACGTTGTCGCCCTTGTACTCCGGGTTCGGGATCAGCTTGATCTGGGCGTTGTGCTCCCAGCCGTTCTCGGCGACCATGTACGGGCCGTTGCCGATCGGCTTCTCGCCGCCGGTGGCCGGGTCGGCGAGGGTCGAGTCGGGAAGCGGCACGTAGGCGGAATAGCCCAGGCGCTGCGACCAGTCGGCGGTCGGCTCCTTGAGGGCGATGGTGAAGGTGTAGTCGTCGATCTCCTCGAGGCCGGTGAGATCGCCGGCGCCTTCATCATCGGCGCCCTGGATCGGCGCGTAGAAGTACGAGGAGAGCATGGCCTCCTTGGCGCCCATCTTCCACGCCTCGATGAAGTTGTGGGCCTGGACCTCGGTGCCGTCGGAGAACTTCTGGCCCTTCTTGAGCTTGACGGTCCACACGCTGGCGTCCTCGTTCGGCTCGATGGACTCGGCCATCTCCATGTGGGTCGCGCCCTCGGCGTCGTAGTAGACGAGGCCCGCGAAGATGAGGTCGAGGATCTTGCCGCCGCCGGTCTCATTCGTGTTCGCCGGGATGAGCGGGTTCTGGGGCTCGGAGCCGTTGGTGGTGATGACGGCGGTCGAGCTGCCCGCGGCGGCGCCGGAGGCCGACGAGTCGGAGGCGGTGCCGCCGGAGGAGCACGCGGTGAGGCCGAGTGCGAGAACGGCCGGCACGGCGAGCCAAGTCCTCTTGAGGTTCATGAAGAACTCCCTTGATCGATGGGTCCCACCCGCGCGGGGGCGCGGGCTCTGGGCTCGAGGGTAACCGGATCCGCGCGGGACTTCTTTCCCGGTTCATCAATTGAACATTGCTTTTTGGTCACGAATGGTAAAGCTTTGATAAAGGTGTGGCGTATTCGCAGCTCCTCGGGCATCGGGGCATCGATCCCGCGGACAGGGTCGGCGCGCCCCCGTCCGGGCGCCACTACAGTGGGCCGAAGCGACGCGCAGAGCGCGTAGAGGTAGAGAAGGAGCGGCTCATGACTGAAGGGGAAGCGCAGATCCCCAGCGCCCCGCGGGTGTGCGTCCTCGGCCCACTGGTCCTCGCCCTCGTCATGGGCCCCCTCGACCACGCGCCGAGGGCCGGGGAGGAGCAGATCGCCCGAACGGCCTCCCTCGCGCCGGGCGGATCGGCGAACCGCGCGGTCGCCCTCGCCCGCATGGGCTTGAACACGGAGCTCGTCTGCTCGATCGGGGTCGATGAGGCCGGCGCGATCGTCAGGAGGATGCTCGCGACCCACTCGGTGGATGTGGAGCATGCGACGCGGGTTCCGCATCAGGCGATCACGGCGGCCCTGGGCTTCGAGGGCGATCGTGCGCTGACGACCTACGGGGACCTCTCGGCCCCCTCGTTGAAGGGGATGCTCGTGCCGCCGGACGCCCTCGTCGGCGAGCTCGGGGTCCTCGGGCAGAATCTGGAGACCATCGCGAAGTGGCGCCGCCCGGGATCCCTCAAGGGACCGAACCGGGCGGGATCGGACCGGACCTGGGTCCTCGCCGAATGCCGGTGGGATCCGACGGGACGCTGGAGCGGCGACGACCTCGATCCCCTTGAGCAGGTCGATGCCTTCACGCTCAATGAGGACGAGGCGAAGAACTACACGCGCAAGGCGGACGCCCGACAGGCCGCCCGGCAGCTCCTGTGGTCGGTTCCCGAGGTCGTCGTGACTCTCGGACCGCGCGGCGCGCTCGCGATCATCGACGATGAGGAGATCCTCCTGCCCGCGGCTCCGGCCAAGACGATCGACACCACGTCCGCGGGGCACGCCTTCTCGGCGGCGCTGGTCTGCGCGCGGATGAACGGACTGGGCGCCAGGGCGGCGGTGTCGATGGCCCTGCTCGCCTCGGCGCGATCGACGGAGACGATGGGCTCCTTCACGCACGCGCCGACCCTGAGCGAGCTCCAGCAGTGGACCAGGGCGCGCGAGCTGCCCGAGGGCTACGACGCGGAATTCCTCGACCTGGAGGATCCCCACGCGCGCGACGAAGAGCCCCCTCGCGCGGACCCGGGAGCCCCCGACGATGACACGAGGGACGATTCCGGCTTCGAAGCGGCCTCATCGATCGCGGATTCCCTCTCGAACTGAGCAGGCCGAGGGGCCGAGCGTGTCCTGAGTCGAGCAAGCGATTCACCTCGCATCGGCGCACCGCTCCAAGGCGCTCGCTGTTGAGGGGGCTGCCTCGAGCGCTTGCGGGTGCTGAGGGTCCGTGAAAGGTTGGACACGGCGCCGCCCTCGTCCACGAGCGCCGGCGCCGAGTCCCATCCCCGACCGGAAGAGCGCCCATGAATCCGACCGCAGCGCAGTCGCCGACCCCGCGGAGCACAGCCCCGGCTTCGCTGATCAACGCGGAATCCGGGAGCCGCCACCACGACCCCCGTCTGTCCGGAGCGCTGCCGGAAGCCGTCGAACCCCGGCTCAACCGGCCGGTCTTCGCCCTGTCCGCACTCATCATCGTCGGCGTCTCCCTCGCCGCGATCCTCAATCCCGATGCCGTCCAGAGCGCCTTCGATGCGGCCGTCGCCTGGACCGGACGCTGGTTCGGCTGGTTCTACATCCTCCTCACGACCGCCGCCCTCGTCCTCCTCGGCGTCCTCGCCGTCACGAGGTTCGGCAACATCCGCCTCGGCCCGGACAACTCGACTCCCGACTTCTCGACCTTTTCCTGGGCGGCGATGCTCTTCGCCGCGGGCATCGGCACGGGCATCATGTTCTACGCGATCGCCGAACCTGTCGCCCAGTACATCGCGCCCCCGACCGGGCGGGGAGAGACCGTCGAAGCCGCCCGGAGCGCCGTGACCTGGACACTCTTCCACTACGGGATCTCCGGGTGGGGCCTCTACGGCGTTGTCGGCATCGCCCTCGGCTATTTCTCCTACCGCAAGCGCGACCGCCTCGCCGTCCGTTCGACGCTCCGTCCGCTCCTCGGTTCGCGCGTCGACGGTGTGCTCGGCGACATCGTCGACGTGTTCGCCCTCGTCGGAGGCGTCTTCGGCATCGCCGCATCGCTCGGCATCGGCGTCGTCCAGCTCAATGTCGGACTCACCCTCCTTTTCGGCGTCGAGCAGGGGATCGCCGCGCAAATCGGGCTCGTCTCCCTCGCCGTCCTCATGGCGACCGTGTCAGCGGTGAGCGGCGTCGACCGGGGTGTGCGGATCCTCTCGAACATCAACGTCCTCCTCGCGATGGGCCTCGCCCTGTGGGTCCTCATCACGGGGAACACGGCCTTCCTCCTCGACGCGCTCGTCGCGAACATCGGCGACTTCCTCACCCGCTTCCCGGTGCTCACCCTCGAGACCTTCCCCTACGATCGGCCCGACGCCTGGCTCAACGGCTGGACGCTCTTCTTCTGGGCCTGGTGGATCACCTGGGCTGCTTTCGTCGGCATGTTCCTCGCCCGGATCTCGCGCGGTCGGACGATCCGCCAGTTCGTCATCGGCGCCCTCGTCCTGCCCTTCTCCTACGTCCTCATGTGGGTGTCGATCTTCGGCAACACCGCGCTCGACCTCATCCGCTCGGGCGATGCGGAATTCGAGAAGATCGCCTACGCGACCCCCGAGGGCGGCCTCTACGCCCTCCTCGACTCCCTTCCGCTGGGCGGCGCCTTCATCGCCCTCGCCCTCTTCGTCGGCGTCCTCTTCTACGTGACGAGTTCGGACTCGGGCTCCCTCGTCATGGCGAACCTGTCGACCCGGGACCTTCCCGACCGGCGCGACGCCGCCCCCTGGCTGCGGATCTTCTGGGCGAGCGCGACCGGTGCGCTCACGATCGCGATGCTCCTCGCCGGGGGCATTCCGATCCTCCAGCAGGCGACGATCGTCATGGCGCTCCCTTTCTCCTTCGTCCTCATCCTCATCGCCGCGTCCCTGTGGAAGGCCCTCCGCTCGGAGGCGACGAGGGCGGCGGCGCGGACGAGGGCGCTCACCTCGGGTCTCATCGGCATGTCGGGCACGGCCGCGGGCCGGGTCCGCCTCTCCTGGCGGGACCGCCTTTCGCGGACCTTCGACGCGGTTAGCCCGGCTCGAGCGAAGAGGGCCCTCGATACGCGGGTCGTCCCCGCGCTCGACGCCGTCGCCGAGGCCCTGCGGTCTGAGGGCCTCATCGCGGAGGTCGTCGTCGAAGGGCCGGAGGCGGAGGATCCGGACGATGAGCGCGAGTTCCTCGGAAGGGCCTCCCTCGCGGTGTCGGCGAGCCCGGAGGTGCTCGAGCAGCTCGTTGCGCGCCTCCTCGACGTCCCCCTCGGCGGCGCGCCCGTCGATGCTGAGGCGTTCCGGTACACGGTCCGCATGGTCGTCTCCCCGGTGCCCGCCTTCGGCGTGTCGATGCCCGAGGACGATGACACGACGGTCCGTCTCGAGGTGAGGCCGCGCGGCGGCGGCCAGGGCTACGACGTGATGAATTGGACGAGCGACCAGGTCGCGCACGACGTCCTCGATCACTTCGAGCGCTGGATCGACTACCTCGGGGTCGCCGGGACCGCCCGCTGAGGCAGGGCGTTTGCGAAGCGCATCAGGCAGTCGGTCGAGGGATCCGGGCCCTATTTTCCCTGGCGCGCGTCCGGGAGGGTAGTGCGCCGATGCGAAGTGAATCGCTCATTTTGTTAGGCAAGTACCCGCTCGGCGTTTTGGATCGCTCAGTTCGAGAGGGAATCGGCGTTGTCGAAGCCACTTCGAAGGCGGAGTCATCCCGCAGATCGTCATCTGCTGCTCCGGGATCAGCTCCGGGCCGGACCACCTCGAGCGCTCGGCAGGGGAGCCCCGGCCTTCACGGGAGGTGTGCTTGCGCAAATTCGCCGAATTGACCGTTCGTGCTAAAGGGAATCCCTAACCGGCGCGGACAATGCTGCGCGAACCCGAGTCGACGAACGGTCAGTTCCAGCATGAAAACTGTGGACCCGTAGGTCATCGAACATTGGCCATTGCGAGAGCGACACCGGCCCACGAATGCAGGTCCGGCAGGCGCCAAGATGATGCGTCCGAGGAGGGCTTCGGAGAGTGATCAGCCGCCATGCCTCCGTGTCGGTGACACTTGACTAGGACGTGCCAGATGCAATGCATCCTTGGACAGGGTGTGAGACTGAACGCCGCAACGTCATCAGCGGTTCACGAAATATTGTGCGAGTCACAGTAGTCTGTTAGGTTGTGTAACAACCATAGCTCGCCTCCGCAGGGGTGAAACAGGAGTGGCGATGTGTGTGCAGACAAGTCGCAACGGTAGCTTCAAGGTGTCATCAGTCGATGTGCAGGAATCGTTGATCGACTACGTGAACAAGCTTGACGCCGCCCCTCAGTGTTAGCATGAACTCGACTGCAAACAATTCATTAATTTGTTGCACGCTATGGTTGAGAATGAGCTTCTTAGCGAGGTGTTATTCGGATTTGCTTCCTCGCCACGGGTCGCCATGGAGATGAATATCGATTATGTGGACGAGACGGATGTCGGTTGTCGAAATGTCGTTATCGCGATTAAAGGCGGAAGGCTTCAGTGAACTTAATCCGAGTAGAGGATGAATGTACTTCGGTCGGCGCGCATTGTCGACATGGGCATGAAGGTGTGCTCGAAAACTTCGACGACTTTGTATTCGAAGGCATTTGGCGGATGATCGGAGCGTAGTTTGTTGACATCGATGTAGTTTTTGGTGTTGAGTTGCGTTTTAAGGATGTTGACGGCTCTGAAATGCATGGTCGGCTTCAGTTATTCGGTCGTATTGATAGTCTCAATGAAGACTCCAAGCTGTTCGGTCGTCGAATGAAGTTCTATGAGTGCCTTGAAAGATTCAGGGTGAAGGCATTGTTCTCTCTGGAATATTGAAGAAGTCGAGTGGAAGGATCTTAGGGCGGAGCTATGTTTCTCTTCTAAAACTGTATCGCGATTGTGAGTGTTGATTCGATTATTTCTGTCCCAGAACGGAGAATGTCATGGAAAACGATAGAAAACTGACGCCTCTTGCAAGGGCGATTTATGATTATTGGTGTTCAACTGCTGTGCAGACTTATCTTCGGCATATGGCGCACCCAAATTTCTGGACCATCATGGGGCATGGGCGCATATCCTACGAAACCGACTACTCAAAGATGCTTCGCTGGCTGCTCGATCCTCGGGGCAATCATGGGGCGGGTACGCTATTCGCATCGCTGATGACCCAACGTCTTGAGTCCTGTCCTGAATCGGAGTCGCCTCAACGAGAAGTGCTCCCGCATTCCACCGTGCCTGATTCCTCCTACATTGGATGCGAGACAGAGGCTATAGGAAAGAATATAGACATTCTTTACTACAACTCCCAATCTGATGTCGCGATCGCTATTGAAGTGAAGATGGGGTCGAAGGATCATCTGGCCGGAAGTAGCGCTGAAAGTCAGCTCGATAAGTACTTTCAGGCGGTTGAGAATCATGAACAGCTGATTAAGAACTGTGATCAACGCTACTACGTCTATCTCACAATTGATGAGGAAAAACCGTCAGTTCCTGCTGAATCTCTCAATCACTGGAAGTGTATGTCCTATTCGACGCTCGCAGATATTGCAAGAAAATGGGTGAACAAGGTTCAGGATGATGGTGCCGTAAAGATTGCGAGAGACTTCATCTTTGATCTCGAAAGGCATGTTTCTCTGAGAGGGGACTCGTTGCGACTGGCTGCCGACAAATATCTGGAAAGTGATGAGCTGAAAGAGCAGCTATGTTCACTGGTAGAGGGATTCTCGGATGATTCGCAGAATGATAGTAGCGGGATTCTCCTATTTGACCAGGTTTCGAAGGAGCTGGAAGGCTACGGCATCGATCGTAGCCAGCTGAAGGTGCTTGTGTCGGCTGCTCACGAGTCCCTCGTTGAGCGTAAGCAGGATCATGCTGCGAGTGAGGAAGCGCAGAATCTCATCAAGATGCTCTGTGAGCGTCTTGTTGGACGGGTCCTCGAGCCAAATGAATCAGCGGAGGTTGTTCCTGAATTTCGTATACCTGGGTATTTTGAGCAAATTCGTCGAACTCGGCATAAAGGTCAAGGAATTGAAACTCGGGTAGGAGAAGACAGGCTCTTCTATATTTCTGCTGGGAATAAGGCTGGTAGAGTCGTGTTTCCGAATGATCCACACGGAAGAACGGTAGAAGTCTTCAATAGGGTTCGTAACGAAAGTGATAATTGGTCGGTCAGTTACTGGTTGGAACACTTCGACTCGTTGATGCCACTTATGCGTGAATTGCTCGATCTTAAGCATCGAGACTTCCTAGACGGTAAGTTAAGGTGATGTGATCGATCACTCGTTGCGTGCCTGCTTGGAGCGAGCCTCGGCGTCGCGCCGGTCGATGCCCGAGGATGATGACACGACGGTCCGTTTCGAGGTGAGGCCTCGGCGCGTCCGGGGCGCCCCCTCAAGGACGGCGCCTGCGCGCCGGTCCTCACTTGCCCAGCAGGCCCTCCGAGTTCAGCCACGCCGTCGCGATCGCAGCGGCGGACGCCGCCTCCTCGGTCGAGCGACGATTCATCCCGATGAGATCGTCCGGGTCGAGAGCCGCCGACACCCTGTTGATGACGGCGGCGGCGCCCTCGTCGATCGCGTCCGACACGAGGGGCACGACCCGCGAGGACAGGAACATGCCTTCGGGGTCCTCGAGGACGGTGAGATCCTCGGAGGCCAGCGCGGGGTCGGCGGAGTAGACGTCGACGAGATGGACGGACCCGTCGCGCAGGGCCTTGAGGGTGAGCGCGCCGCCTGAGTCCTCGATCGGGGCGAAGGAGACGGTGACGCCGTAGACGCCCTTGAGGCCGGTCGGGCCGTAGGGGCGCGTTTCCAGCTCCGAATTCCCCCCGAGGATCAGGCCTTCGATCCCCGCGAGGTCGCCGATCGAGGTCAGGGAGTGCTCATCCGCGAATGCGCGCGTCACGACGTAGGAGTCCTGGTCGCTCGCGGGTGCGGCCTCGAGGGCACGCAGGCCGTCGGGCAGGGCGTCCGGCAGTGCGGCGATGACCTCATCTGCGCCCGTCGCCTTTGCGGAGGGGTCGAGGTACTGGAGGAGATTGCCCGTGTATTCGGGCATCAGATCGATCGAACCCGCCTGGAGCTCGGGCATGTAGACCTCGCGCTGGCCGATGCGGAATTGGCGGTCCACCTCGTATCCGGCGTCTTCGAGGGCCTGGGCGTAGACCTCGGCGATGATCTCGTTCGAGTAGTAGTCCTGGGAGCCGACGACGATGGCCTTCGATGAGGCCTTGCCCTCCAGCGTGGCGGAGTCCGCGCAAGCGCCGAGGACGAGTGCGGCCGTTCCCGCGAGGGCGAGTCCGATGAGACGGGGAGTGCGCATGAAGGGCGTCCTTTCTGTCATGCGGGGGTTGTGTCGAAGGCCCGGCTGCGGGCGCGTGCTGCGCGCCCGATCAGGGCCCATGCGGCGTCGAGGGCGAGAGCGAGGATGATGACGAGGATCGCGCCGGCGATCATCTGCCCGTAGTCGCGCGTCTTGAGGCCGGTGTAGAGGAAGCGTCCGAGCCCGGAGTCGGCCGTGTAGGCGGCGAGGGTCGCGGTGGCGACGACCTGGAGGGTGGCGGAGCGCAGGCCTCCGAGGATGAGGCTGCGGGCCGCGGGGAGCTCGACCTCGCGAATGATGCGGAGCTCCGTGAGGCCGATGGCGCGCGCCGCGTCGACGGTGCGCGCGTCCGCCGATTCGATCCCCGCGTAGGCGGCCGACAGCACGGGTGCGACGGCGAGGACGAGGAGGGCGAGGAAGGGCCCTTTGAGTCCGATGCCGAGCCAGAGTGCGGCCAGGGTGACAAGGCCCAGCGTCGGAACGGCGCGCGCCGCTCCGGCGCCCGAGGTCGCCAGGAAGCGGAATCGCCCGGTGTGCCCGATGGCGATGCCGAGGGGCAGCGCGATGAGCGCCGCGGTGATGACCACGGCCCCGGTGACGCCGAGGTGCTGGAGGAGGCGCATGAGGATCCCGCTCGGTCCGCTCCAGTGGGCCGGATCGGCGAGCCATGCGAATGCGTCGCGGAGGATGCTCATGCGGCGGCTCCTTCCGCGTCCTCCGGTTTCCGGCGCTCCGCCCTCGTCCACGGGGTGGAAAGGGCGCCGAGGGCGACCGTCAGGCCGTCGAGGATGAGGGCGAGGGCGATCGTCGCGGCAAGGCCGACGGCGACTTCGGAGGCGAGTCCGCGCTGGAAGCCGTCGGTGAACAGGGTGCCGAGGGAGCGGATGCCGATGACCGCGCCGACGGTGACGAGGGAGACGGTCGAGACGATGACGACGCGGATGCCCGCGATGATCGCGGGGAGCGCGAGGGGAAGTTCGACGGCGAAGAAGCGGCCGAATGCGGGGTATCCCGCCGCATCGGCGGATTCGAGGACGTCGCGGGGGAGCGATGCGAAGGCGTCGGCGGCCTGGCGGACGAGGACGGCGATCCCATAGAGCGCCAGGACGATGATCATGTTGAGGTTCGACCTCAAAGCGATGCCGATGAGGACGGGGATGAGGAAGAACATCGGGAGCGAGGGGATCGCGTACAGGAGCGAGAGGCCCGTGAGGAGCGGAGCGCCCCAGCGCTGCGAGTGATGCGCCCACCAGCCGAGCGGGATGGATACGAGGATCGCCGCCGCGATCGCCGGGAGGGCGATCGCGAGGTGGGCGAGGGCGAGCTCGCCGACGAGGGGGAGGTTGGAGGGGAGCCAGCTCATCGGCGCTCGGCTCCGTCGGGGGCATCGGTCGTGGGGGCGCTGGTCGCAGGGGCGTTGAGACGCCCGAGGGGGCGGCCGAGTTCGTCGGTGACGATCCGCCCGGACGGGGTCTCGAGGGCGGTGAGCGCGCGATCGGCTGAGGCTCCCACGAAGGAGCGGACGAATTCATCGGCGGGGCGGGACACGAGCTCGCGCCCCGTCCCGACCTGGGCGAGCGTTCCGTTCGAGCGGAGCAGGGCGATCTGGTCGCCGAGGGCGAAGGCCTCGTCGAGGTCGTGGGTGACGAAGAGGATCGTCGTGCCGACGCGCTCGCGGAGGGACTTGAGCTCGTTCTGGAGGTCGGCGCGCACGAGGGGGTCGAGGGCGCCGAAGGGCTCGTCCATGAGGAGGATGTCGGGCCGATTGGCGAGGGCGCGCGCGACGCCGACCCTTTGGCGCTGTCCGCCCGAGAGCTGGGCGGGGAATCGGCGGGCGAGGGAGCGGTCGAGGCCGACGAGGTCGAGCAGTTCCAAGGCGCGCTCCGCCGAGGCGCTCCGGGACATGCCTTCGAGCCTGGGGACCGTGGCGATGTTGTCGAGCACTCGCCGGTGGGGGAAGAGGCCGCCGTCTTGAAGGACGTAGCCGATCGAGCGGCGGAGCCTCACGGGGTCCTCTCCCGCGACGTCCTTCCCCCTGACGAGCACCCGTCCGGAGGTCGGGGTGATCATGCGGTTCACCATCCGCATGAGCGTGGTCTTCCCCGAACCCGAGGTGCCGAGGAGGACGGTGGTGGTGTCGGCCGGGGCTTCGAGGCTCACGGAGTCGAGGATCCGGGCGCCATTGGGGTAGGTGTGCGAGACCGTGTCGAAGACGATCACGGGTGCCTCCTCTTCTCGGCTGGCGGTCCGCTGAAACGGGCGCCCCCTCCGGGGCGGGTCTGCGGCATCGGGTCTGAGATCGCGGCGCTCATGTTCGGGGCCGTTCCGCGGCGTCGGTCAGCCGCTCGAGGAAGCGGATGAGAGCGGCGAGTTCGGCGTCGTCGAATCCTGCGAGGAGCTCTTCGAGCGCATCGATGATCGGGGTGTGCGAGGCGCTCATGCGTTCGCGCCCCTCGGCGGTGAGGGCGAGGCTCGTCGCGCGCCTGTCGGCGGGGGAGGTGTGGCGGTCGACGAGGCCGTCGCTCACGAGGCGGTCGACGAGGCGGGATGCGGCTCCGACGGTGATCCTCTGGGCGCGGGCGATGTCGTTGACCTTCGCGCTCCGGTCGCTCACCGAGTCGATGGAGCGGAGGGTGAAGTAACGGCAGAGGCTGGTGGCGCGCTCGGAGGCGCTCAGCGTGTGCTCGAGGCGGTTCCAGACGGAGATCTCCGCGCTGATGAGGGCGTCGAGGAGGGCGCTTGCGGCGCGGACCCGATCTTTCAACATCTCAATAGATTACATGTCATTTATATACTTGTCGAGGGCGCTGCTTCCCGGCGCCTCGGGACCGGGGCGCACAGCGGAACGGCCCCGCCCTCGGCGATGGGAAAGCGAACGCCGGCCGCCCCGAAGGACGACCGGCGCTCCTGCGTGAATGCGCGGGGTGAGGCTCACTCGGCGGCGGGGGCCGCCCTGTGCCGCTTCGCGTAGGCCTCGGATTCCAGCTCCGTGCCCGCGGGCGCCGAGGCCGGGGAGGCCTGCTCGAGGTTCGTCCCGCGGATCTTCGAGATCCATTTCATCGCGTGGTAGATCGCGAGGGCGGCGGCCGTGCCGAGGGCGATGCCCTCGAAGGTCATCCCGCCCGGGCTCCAGGTGAAGTTCGCGATCGCGACGACGAGGGCGATGGCGGCGGTGTTGAGGTTGACGGGGTTGGAGAAGTCGACCCGGTTCTGGACCCAGATCCTCACGCCGAGCATGCCGATCATGCCGTAGAGGACGGTGCCTGCCCCGCCGAGGACCCCGGCGGGGATCGTCGCGATGATCGCGCCGAACTTCGGCAGGAGCGAGAGCGCGAAGGCGAAGCCCGCGGCCACGACGTAGGCGGCCGTCGAGTAGACGCGGGTCGCGGCCATGACGCCGATGTTCTCCGCGTAAGTCGTCGTGCCCGAGCCGCCGCCGGAGCCTGCGAGGACCGTCGCGAGGCCGTCGGCGAGGAGGGCCCGGCCGGTGACGTCATCGAGGTTCTCCCCGGTCATCGCCGACACGGACTTCACGTGGCCGACGTTCTCGGCGACGAGGACGAAGACGACCGGGACGAAGAGGCCGAGGGTCGAGGGGTCGAAGGCGGGGGCGTGGAACTGCGGGAGGCCGAACCAAGCGGCTTCGGAGATCGCCGAGAAGTCGACCTGGTGCTGGAGGACGGCGGCGAGGTAGCCGATGAGGACGCCGAAGAGGATCGAGAGGCGGCCGATGATGCCCTTGAAGAGGACCGTGATGATGCAGATCGACACGATCGTGATCAGGGCGGTGAGCGGCGCCTCCTTCACGTTGTTCCACGCGGCGGGCGCGAGGTTGAGGCCGATGAGGGCGACGATCGAGCCGGTGACGACCGGGGGCATGAGCGCATCGATCCAGCGGACGCCCGCGAAGTGGACGATGGCTCCGACGAGGGCGAGGGTCGCGCCGGTCGCGATGACGCCGCCCTGCGCGTAGTTCATGCCGAGGGTTTCGGAGACGGCGACGATCGGCGCGATGAGCGCGAAGGAGGAGCCGAGGTAGGAGGGGAGGCGCCCCGCCGTGATGAGGAAGAAGAGGAGGGTGCCGATGGCGCTGAAGAACAGCGTCGTCGCCGGCGGGAATCCGGTGAGGAGGGGGACGAGGAAGGTCGCGCCGAACATCGCGACGACGTGCTGGGCGCCGATCCCGATGGTGCGGGGCCAGGAGAGGCGCTCGCCTGCGGCGACGACTTCACCGGGGGAGATCGTCGTTCCATTGCCGTGAAGTTTCCAGCGGAAGAAGCCGCGGGGGGTGTTGCTCATGAGTGAGCTCTCCGATCAGTCGATGGGCAGTGCCTGATGGGCGTGGCCGTTTCACCGGTCGGAACCTCAGGATACCGGGAGGGCCGCACGGCGAAGGAGGCCCTTCGGCTTTCTGAGACGAGCGCCGCATCCCGCAGGCCTGCCCTCCCCGGCGTACGGC
>NZ_JBNOYB010000080.1:0-12629 GCF_050312375.1 Schaalia sp. | reverse complement strand
GAGTGTTGACGAATGTCAATGCCGAAAGCCGTGTGCGAGGCTCCTCCATCCATCTAACGTGGGTCCTGTGGAAGCGACGAGGCGTCCACGGGTGGTGAAGGAGAAGACGATGAAGACGATCCCGCTGCGCCCCCTCGCGATCGGCGCCTTCGCCTGTCTCCTGTGCGCCGCAGGGGGCGGGGCCCTCGGCGCCCTCGTCCTCGCCCCGCCCGTCCCCGCCTCGCTCGACGCCCCTCCCGCACTCGACTCCGCCCCCGTCGAAACCCGCGTCATCGACGATGCGCGGACGATCCCCCTCTCCTTCATCACGGGCGAGACGACGAGCATCTCCGCCCCGATCCAAGGGAAAGTCACCGCCCTCGCCGTCAACCTCGCAGGCCCCCTCGAATCCGGGCACGAGATCGCGCGCATCGATGAACGCCCCCTCATCGCCCTCGCCACCTCAACCCCCCTGTACCGGCCCCTCACGAACGGACTGAAGGGCGACGACGTCACCGCCCTGCAAGAAGAACTCGCCCGCCTCGGCTACACCCTCTCCGTCACCGGAACCGTCGACTGGAACACCCGATGGGCGCTCGCCGACCTCCTCGGCATCGAGGACGGCACCGGCGGCGTACCCGCCGAGATTCCGAGCGAGAGCGTCGTCTGGATCCCGGCCCCCTCGGTCACCGTCGCCTCCCTCGACATCGCCCTCGGACAATCCCTCGATCCGGCCGAACCCATGCTCTCCGTCACCGACTCCTCCGAGCGCGGCGTCCTCACCCTCCCCGAAGAGGCGATCGCGGGGGACCGCGTCCTCACCCTGTCCACGGGCGCGCTCCCCGTGCCCGCAGACGGCGTCATCACCGACCCCGCGACCCTGAAGGCGATCAAGGACTCCGACCAGTACAGAGCCTTCTCCACGGCCCTCGGGGACGGCGAAGGCGTCTTCACCGTCCCCTGGTCGCTCGCCACCCCGATCAGCGCACTCGTCGTCCCGCCCTCGTCCCTCTTCGGAATCGTCGGCGCCGACGCCTGCATCGCCCAGAACGGTGACATCCACAGGGTGCAGATCATCGGCTCGCAGCTCGGACAGTCCTACATCACCTCCGACGATCCCCTCACCGCAGTCGACCTCCACACCGAGGGGCTCACATGCCGGTGAGCCTGCGCACCCTCGGCCACCGCTTCGGCGACGGGCCCTGGCTCTTCCGCGGCCTCACGGAGACGATCGGAGAAGGAGAAGTGGTCGCCCTCGTCGGCCCCTCCGGCTCGGGCAAGTCGACCCTCCTGTCGATGATCGCCGGGTGGACGGCCCCCGCCGAGGGGAGCATCGAGCTCGCCGCGCCAGCGGGGGACGAGGGCGGGACCGGCGCCCGACCCGGCGGAGCGCGGATCGCCTGGGTCTTCCAGAACCCCCACGGCGTACCCGGCCGGAGCGTCCTCGATCACGTCGCCCTGCCCCTCCTCGCGCGCGGAGCCTCGCCCTCGGACGCGGACGAGCAGGCCCGGCGCCTCCTCGCCGACTTCCATCTCGACCGCGTCGCAGACCGCCCCTTCAAGACACTCTCCGGCGGTGAAGCGCAACGCATGCTCCTCGCGCGCGCACTCGCCACCGAAGCGGACGTCCTCCTCGTCGATGAGCCGACCGCACAGCTCGACCAGCGCACCGCCGCCCACGTCGCGGACACGCTCACCGCCCTTCAAGACCGCGGGCTCGTCGTCCTCATCGCCACCCACGACCCCCGTGTGCGCGACCGCTGCACTCGCGTCATCGACCTCGCCGCCTACACCCCCGACGACGAGGCCGAGCGATGAGGCCCCGAAGCGCCCGAGTGCGCGCCCGGAGCGGGCGACGGGCCCGCATGAGCATCGGGGCGCTCGCGCGCGAAACCTGGCGGGACATGACGAGCGGCACCGCCTGGATCGGCATATGGACGCTCCTCGCCGCCCTCCTCCTCGGCGGAGGGATCAGCCTCGACGTGCAGGTCATCGCCCGAGAAGCCAGGGCCGCAGCGGACTACCAAGCCTCCCTCGCCTCCGTTCGCGTCGTCGAATCGAACCAGGCGATCGACGGGGCGACATGCCGGGCGCTCGCCGAGCTCGACGGAGTGAAGGGGGCGATCGCGATCCGAAAGGCGCCAGAGCCGCTGAGCCCCGCCGCCATACCCTCCGCATCCCTGCAGACCTGGGAGTACACCGGTGGCGCCGAGGGCGTCTTCGACATGATCTCCCACGACCCTGCGGCTTCGGGCATCATCCTCGCCGAGCAGGTCGCGAGCGCCCTCGGCCTTGTCGTCGGCGACGAGGCCGCCCTGAAATCCGGAGCGTCGACACCGGTGAAGGGGGTGTACGCCTGGGATGAGAACGACGGGCGCCGCACCGGCTACGCCTACTCGGCGCTCGTGCCCGTGCCCGCCCGGGGGCGCTTCGACGCCTGCTGGGTGAGGCTCTGGCCGCTCAACCCCGCCGTCGACTCCCTCATGCGGCTCGCCGTCATCCCCGGCGACGAGCACCAGCAGGTCGACACCTACTCGGTGAACGCCTCCCTCGGCACCGCCTTCGACGGGCCCGGGCGCTACGCCGGGAGGATCACCGCCCCGATCGCGTGGATCCTCTTCGCGCTCGGGCTCGGCATCGGTGCGCTCTCGGTGCGCAGGCGCCGCCTCGAACTCGCCTCCGACCTGCACGCCGGGGTGTCCAGAACGGACCTCGTCGCCAAGGTGGAACTCCATACGGCCGTCATCGCCCTCTTCGCCGCGATCCTCAGCGCCCCCGTCCTGACGGGGATGATCCTCCGCGTTCCCGAGGCTGACCGACCGGCCCTGTGGGCGCACGCCGGCCTGCTCGGCCTCGTCGGCGCATCAGGCCTGCTCCTGGGCGCTCTCCTCGTCGCTCTGGCGCTTCGTGAGAAGAAGCTCTTCGACTACTTCAAAACGCGGTAGCGGAGGACGGGCGATGAAGCGGAAGGCACGCATTCAAATCGTCGAGCGCCAGGCCGGTTCCGCCCCCCGCGACCGGCTCGACGATCTCCGGAACGAGGCATGAATTCCGATCGACGGAATGCGCAATAACGTCATGCGATCGCGCGGATACCGCGATTCAATCCCAGAACTGCGCGGCGACCGGGCGGACCCGCGGCGCCTCGAACCATGCGCAGGCGCACGGCGGAACCAGCGTCCGTCCATCATCCGTCGTCTCGGCGGGCGCCGAGCTCACGAGCAGTGCGGCCGTCTGCGGGACCGCGACCGGCTCGGCGCAAGAATTGAGAACCACCATGACCGGGCCGTTCAAATGCACGGACACGCCCTCGCGGCTCCACGGCAGGCCCCCGACGATGCCGAGCGAACCAGTCGCGAGCTTCGCAGACGCCCGGATCTCAAGAGCGCGCCCCATGACCGCCAACTCGGGGCAATCGGCCGACTCCGGCGCTGAATCCCCCTGTGCCTGTGGGGCGCCCGCCCCGCCCTCGGCGATCGGGAACAGGCCGTGCGCGCGCAAAGCCCCGGGAAGCGACACCGCATGAAGGAAACGAGCAGCGCCCTCGGCATCCCCAGCGCAAGGGAGGGGCATCGCCCACGCGGTGACCGCCCCCAGGCGGTCGTGGGCATCCAAAGAATCGACGAGCGCCTCCTCTAGCGCCGCCGAATCGAATGCGACGGCGCGCAGAGCATCCCAGCGCAGGTGGTGGAACCACTCCTCCTCCAAGTGCGAACGCAATTCGCCCGCATCCGCCCCCTCGATCGCGGCCGTCACGATCAGAGGAGCCTCTCCTGCGGCCTCCGCCTCGGCCTCCACCAAACGGACGAGCTCGCTGAAACGCTCACGGGCGGTCCGAACCGTCTCGAATGAACCGTGCAAGCCATCCGCACGGGCATGAAGATCCACGCCATCGGCGCCCGCCTCAACGGCCCCCCGCACGAGGACCAGCACGGCGGCCCGACGCGCATCGAAATCCAGCTCCGGATCGCCGAGCCCCTCGAACACCCGATCGGGGAGGCGGAGGATGACCCGCGCGCCTGCCGCGTGCCCCCGATCGACGAGGGCGCGCAGCGCATCGGTCGTCGTCGTGAACAGCGAAACCGCAGGCGACAGGAGCGCCGCGTCGAAACCGATGGAGACCGCCAGCCGACAGGAGTCCTCGACCTCGTTCATGCTGCGCTCGGACATGATCTGCGGCGGTACGAAGATCGTGCTCGAATGCCACCAGGGAGCCGGACCCCGTGTCGCACGATGCACGAGGGACGTGCGCACGGACTCTTCCACACCTCGCTGTTCCACCACGGGTCCATCGTGTCACAGCTTCGCCTCCGGTGTGCTGCGCGCCCGGAGGATAGGCTGAGACCGTGAGCTCACCCAAGCGCCCCCTCATCGAAACCGGACTCGTGCCCGTCTACTCCGAAGCCGACCAATCGCGCAGAGTCGCCGAGTCCGCGAAATCCGCGATGCGCACGGCCTTCGAACGCGACCGGGCACGCATCCTCCACTCCTCGGGCCTTCGCCGCCTGGGCGAGAAGACCCAGGTCCTGGGGCCCGCCTCCAACGACTTCGTCCGCACCCGCCTCACCCACTCCCTCGAAGTCGCCCAAGTCGGGCGCGAACTCGGCAAAGAGCTCGGAGCCAACCCCGACGTCGTCGACGCCGCCTGCCTCAGCCACGACCTCGGCCACCCTCCCTTCGGGCACAACGGCGAACGCGTCCTCGACGAACTCGCCGCCGACTGCGGGGGTTTCGAGGGCAACGCCCAGACGCTCCGGCTGGTCACGAGGCTCGAACCGAAGGTCGTCGGAGAAGGCGGCGAGGCCGCGGGCCTCAACCTCACCCGCGCGACCCTCGATGCGATCTGCAAGTACCCCTGGGCGAAGGGGGAGGGCCCCGATCCGGTGAAGTCCTCGCGCAAGTACAGCGTCTACGGCGACGACCTGGGCGTCTTCGCGTGGATGCGCGAGGGGGCGCCCGCGGGCCGACGCTGCCTCGAAGCGCAGATCATGGACCTCTCCGACGACATCGCCTACTCGGTCCACGATGTCGAAGACGCCGTCGCCACCGGGAAGTGCCCGGTCGCCGCGCTCGCCGACGACGCTCTCCTCTCCGAGGTCATCGATTCGACGATCGCCTGGTACGGGCCGGGAGTCGCCCGCGCCGACTTGGAGAGCGCGATCGAACGCCTCCTCGGCCTCGACGCCTGGGTGCGCGAATTCGACGGCACCTACGCCTCCCTCGCGGCCCTCAAGGACCTCACGAGCGAACTCATCGGCCGATTCTGCGCGGCCGCCGTCTCCGCGACGCGCGTCGAATTCGGGCCGGGGGCGCTGGGGCGCTACCGCGCCGACCTCGTCGTTCCGCCCTCGACGCGCGCCGAGATCCAAGTCCTCAAGGGCCTCGCCGTCCATTTCGTCATGAGCCCGCGCGAATCCGAACCCGTCTATTACCAGCAGCGCACCCTCCTCGCCGATCTCGTTGACGCCCTCATGGAGGCCGGTCCCGCCGCGCTCGAACCGATGTTCGCCGCCGCCTGGCGGAGCGCCGAGGGCGAGGGCGGGCGCCTGCGCGCCGTCATCGACCAGGTCGCCTCGCTCACCGACGCCTCGGCGTCGAAGTGGCATGCGCGCTGGTGCGGGATGCTGTCGACGCAGCTGTAGGCGCCGTTGCGGGTGGGGGCCGCTGGCGGGACCGGATCCCCTCGATGGCGAAAGGTGATGCTTTCGGCGCCGGAAGGTGATGCTTTCGGCGGGGGCGGCAGGCGGTGGCGGGCCCCGGTAGAATCGCCTCGTGCCAGGGCTCATCCGTAAAGAGGACATCGCCGCAGTGCGCGAAGCCGCGAAGATCGAGGAGATCGTCGGCGAACACGTCGCCCTGCGCTCCGCAGGCGTGGGCTCGATGAAGGGCCTGTGCCCCTTCCACGACGAACGCACCCCCAGCTTCCACGTCCGCCCCCACCTCGGCATGTGGCACTGCTTCGGCTGCGGCGAGGGCGGGGACGTCATCTCCTTCGTCCAGAAGATCAACCACCTGTCCTTCGCCGAAGCCGTCGAATTCCTCGCCCAGCGCACCGGGATCACCCTGCACTACGAGGAAGGAGGGCGTCAGGTCCGCACCGAGGAACCGGGCAGGCGCCAGCGCCTCCTCGACGCCCACCGCGTCGCAGAGGAGTACTACACCTCCTGCTTGAACACCCCGGAAGCCCATGCCGGACGCGCCTTCCTCGCAGGCCGCGGCTTCGATCAGGCGATGTGCGCCCACTTCGGAGTCGGATACTCGCCCGACACCTGGGACTCGCTGCTGCGCCACCTGCGCTCCAAAGGATTCACCGACCAGGAGATCGAGATCGCCGGCCTCGCCACGCGCGGGAACCGCGGCCTCTACGACCGATTCCGCGGTCGCCTCATGTGGCCCATCCGAGACATCACGGGCGCGACCGTCGGATTCGGCGCCAGGCGCCTGGACGACGCGGACAAGGAGTCCCCGAAATACCTCAACACCCCCGAGACCCCCATCTACAAGAAATCGCAGCTCCTGTACGGACTCGACCTCGCGAAGAAGGCGATCTCCCAAAAGCGCCGCGTCGTCATCGTCGAGGGCTACACGGACGTCATGGCCGCGCACGTCGCCGGTGAAGCCTGCGCGGTCGCGACCTGCGGCACGGCCTTCGGGTCCGAGCACGTCAAGATCGTGCGACGTCTGCTCGGCGACAGCGCCGACCCCGCCGCCGGCGTCCTCCTGTCGAACGGCCGTCCTCGCGGATCCGAAGTGATCTTCACCTTCGACGGCGACGCCGCGGGCCAGAAAGCGGCCCTCCGCGCATTCCACGAGGACCAGAACTTCGCCTCGCAGACCTTCGTCGCCGTCGACCCCGAAGGCATGGACCCCTGCGAAGTGCGCATGGCCCGGGGCAACCAGGCGGTCCTCGACCTCGTCGCCTCCCGCGCCCCCCTCTTCGAGTTCGTCATCAAATCCGTTCTCCGCCAAGTCGACCTGCGCACCGCCGAAGGACGCGTTTCCGCCCTGGCCGCATCGGCCCCGATCGTCGCCTCCATCAAGGACCGGGCCCTGCGCATGGAGTACACGCGATCGCTCGCCGGATGGCTCGGCATGGACATGCCTTCGGTCTCCGATTCGGTCCGCCGCTCCAGACGCCCCGCGCCCGAACCCCGATACGGCGAGAACGACGACATGGCGGGGGCGGGCATCCCCGCCCCCGCGCCCAGGCGCGGCCCGGAAGACCCCATCGCGAAACTCGAACGCCAAGTCCTCGAAGCGGTCCTCCAGCATCCGATCTACCTCATCGGCTCCGGCTTCGATGAGCTCGACGGATCCTCCTTCTCCGTCCCGACGCATCGCGCCGTCCACGACGCCATCCGCGCCACCGGCGGGCTCGACGCCTTCGGAGCGCTGCTGCGCTCCGCCGAAGCCCACTTCGGCCAGGGGGAGCGGGCGAAAGACGCCGCCACCCGCCGCTTCGCCGAGCTCGTGCGCGAAGAAGCGGGCCAGATCGTCAGCGCGGCCGTCGCCGAACTCGCCGTCGCCCCCCTCCCGCAGGACCGCGAGGATGAGATGCGCGCCTACTGCCGCGGCGTCGTCGGCGCCCTCGTCCGGATGGACCTCACGCGCAAGATGGGGGAGGCGCGCTCGCGGCTGCAGCGCCTCGACGAAACCGACCCCGCCTACGCAGAGGCCTTCCGAGAGCTCATGGTCCTCGAACAGCGCAGGCAGTCCTTCGCGGAACGCGACTGACATTCCCCGCCCCGCTCGGCTACGGTACCCACGAACGCGCACGCGCGGCATCCCCCGACCGACCGGCACCTCCGCCCTCGTCACCGGGCGAAAGGGCGCACCTGAAGGAGACACCATGGCAGAAGTCGAGAGCTTCACGCTGGACCACACGGCCGTTCTCGCGCCCTACGTCCGCCTCATCAGCGTCGAAACCGGCCCCAATGGGGACCGGATCTCCAACTTCGACCTGCGCTTCGTCCAACCGAACGAGGGCGAGATCCCCACCGGAGGGCTCCACACGATCGAGCACCTCCTCGCATCCCTGCTGCGCGACCGGATCGGCGGCGTCATCGACTGCTCGCCCTTCGGCTGCCGCACCGGATTCCACCTCATCATGTGGGGCACCCCGAGCATCGAGGAGGTCGCTCGCGCCCTCGTCTCCTCGCTGAGCGCGATCGCCGAGGACGTGACCTGGGAGGACGTTCCCGGCGTCGACATCGTCTCCTGCGGGAACTACCGGGACCACTCCCTCTTCAGCGCCAAGGAATGGTGCGAGAAGATCCTCGCCCAGGGCTTCTCGACCGACCCCTTCGTGCGCAGGCCCCTGGAGGAGGCCTGACCCGTTTCCCGGCGCCCCCTGGGCGCGGGCCCAACGGGCGGGTCGAAGTCGAGAAGACCGAGCCCGGGGTCCAGGCCGAGGGCTTGAATCCGGAGGACCGAGCCCGGGGCGGGGCCTGAACCGGAGCTTTGAAGACCGGGGCTACTCGAGGCCGACCCCTTCGCGCATCGCGCGCTCGAAACGCTCCGCCTCCCGACGACTCGGCTCGTCCAAGGGGCCGAGGGCGGTCAGGACGGAGAAGAGCCGATCGTCCTCGCGCCGACGGATCCACGCCGTCACGCGCGTTCCATTCGACGCGCGCATCGACAGATGGCGCACGATCGAATGGTCCACCCGATCCGACACCCGGCGCATGAACGCCCTGGGATCCGTCGAATCGGTGACGACCCTCAGCTGCGGGCGAGCCGGATCCATCCACTCCACGACCAGGGCCCGATCCCGCCCGGACCACGAGGCCCGGGCGATCTCGTACCACATGCCCGAATCGACGGGCCCCGACTCATCGGCGACGATGAGCGCGTGACGACCGGCGATCGCCCAACCGCCGGACTCGAGAGCCTCAACGGGGGCCCTGCGGTCTGAATCGGGCAGCGCGGCGCGCACGGAATCGGGCAGCGAAGAGGCATTCGGCATAGCGCCGATTCTACGGTTCCCCGGCGACGAGGGCCGGACGGGGAGCGCAAGGGCGAGGAAGAACGGCCGCAGGGCCGCGACGACGAGAAAGGCCGGACGGGGCGAAGCCCTCGAACGGGGGGCGCCTACTCGCCCGCCGCTGCCGACTGCGCCGATTCGGGGGCCAGCGCCTCGGCGCCGATCAAGGCCCGCGAAGAGGCCCCGGCGCCCATCGGGAACGCCCGAAGGTCCTCAAGAGCCGCATGCGCGCCCACGAGACGGACCGCCGCTTCATCACTCGACAAGAGCGACAGATCCGCCGCGATGAGCGTCATCGACAAGGAATCCGCGTCTCGCGCCTCGAGCTCGCAGCGCAGCGCCCGTCCATCGACGGCACCCGCCGAGATCAGCGCATCAGCCCGGGCGAAAAGCGCATCCATCCGGGGCGTCGGCCCCGGTGCCGACCCGTCGATGAGCGCCGCTCGAGGAAGGGTCTGGGCCACGCAATCCCATGCGGCGACCGCCTTGCGGAGCTCCTCGGAGCCGCCGAGGGCCTCCTGCGCCCCTTCGAGCTCCGACGGGGGAAGCGTCGTCGACTCCTCCAGGGCCTTCGAATCCAAGCCCCAGGTGCCCAAGAGCGACAGGGAATCCGTCCCCGTGATGGCGCGCAGTCGATCATTGAGGTCCTCGACGCGTCCGTCGCCGGCCTCGACCTCCAGTCCGTAGACATCCGCCAGATCGAGCGCCGAACGATAACGGCCGAGGGCGAGGGCGGCGAGAAGACGAGCCTCCCCGGGAGTCGTGCGCGCCGGATCCGAAGCGATCGCCAGATCGCGCCTGGCCGTCTGCGCGAGCCACGAGGCGAACTCAGGCACCTCGACCGGCGCATCCGCGATCGCGGGGACGTCCTGCGCGCCTTCGGGCGGCTGCCCCGACCACGGGTCCCACACACCGCCGATCGCGGTCCCGCGCTCCCTCGAATCCTCCTCGATGGCGCTCAGGACCGTGCGGCAGGACTCGCACTCGCCCGTATCCGATGCGAGGGACCCCGCCCTCGTCGCCGCGGCCGCCTCCGTCCGCGCCGCCTGGTCGCGAATCGCCTCAATGGCCGTCAAAGGGGGAAGAGCGGTGCCATCGGCTCCGATGCGCACAGGTCCGAGCGTGCACGACGACAGGCCGAGGGCGGCGGTCAGAAGCAGGGCCGGAAGCATCGGGCGCGAAGGGCGCAGCCTCACCGGGCCTTCGCGGCGCACTCGAGCGGAGGGCGGGGGAAGAGCATTCGACACCCGGGCATCATCCCACGCGCCGGGCCGGGTACGATGGGCTCGCCGTGCCGTGTCGGGAACTCAGGAGGAACATCGTGTCTCACGCGCAGCGCCTCGACGCGCTCGAAAAGCGTCTTCGCCCCGTCGTCGAAGGATTCGGACTCGAACTCGACGCGGTCGTGTCCCTCAGCGAATCCGGAATGAAGATCGTCCGAGTGACCGTCGAAGCGCCCGAGCCCGGCGAATCCGTCGACTCCGACCTGCTCGGGGACGTCTCCCGCGCGGTTTCGCCCCTCGTCGATGAAGCCGATCCCATCGAAACGGAGTACTTCCTCGAAGTGTCCACCCCCGGAGCCGAGCGCGAACTCACCGAACCCAGGCACTGGCGCAAGCAGATCGGAAGGCCCGCGCGCGTCAAGCTCCGCGACGGATCCGTCATCACCGGAAAAGTGATGTTCGCCGACGATGAGGGCGCGGAGCTCGATGTCGACGGGACAACGACTAGGATCGAATTCGCACAGATGAAGAAGGCGCGGGCCCGCGTCGAATTCGGTTCGGAGGAATGAGACGCATGGAAATCGATATGACGGCGTTGCGCATGGTCGAGCAGGAGAAGGGCGTGTCCCTCGACCGGCTCGTCGACGCGATCGAAGAAGCGCTGCTCAAGGCCTATCACAACATCCCCGGGGCGATCTCCCGGGCCCGCATCGAAATCGACAAGAAGACCGGTCGCGTCACCGTCATGGCGACCGACGAGGACGAGGACGGGAACCCGATCGGCGAGTTCGACGACACGCCCAAGAACTTCGGGCGCATCGCCCAGGCCACGGCGCGCTCCATCATCATGCAGCGCTTGCGCGACGCGGACGACCAGAAGGTCCTCGGCGACTTCGCCAACCAGAAGGGGCGCGTCGTCACGGGCGTCGTCGATCAGTCCCGCGACGGGCGGATCACGATCGTCAAGGTCGGCGACGACTTCGAAGCCGTCCTCCCGGATTCTGAGAAGGTCCCCGGAGAGGCCTACCGGCACGGGGACCGCATCCGCGCCTTCGTCGTCAACGTCGAGCGCACCGAGAAGGGCGCCCGCATCACCCTGTCGAGGACCCATCCCGGTCTCGTCGCCGGACTCTTCGAACGCGAGGTGCCGGAGATCCAGCAGGGCCTCGTGAAGATCAAGGCCATCGCCCGTGAATCCGGCCATCGCACGAAGATCGCGGTCGCCGCGACCCGCGAGGGGATCAACGCCAAGGGCGCCTGCATCGGGCCGATGGGCGCGCGCGTCCGCGCCGTCATGACCGAGCTCGGCGGCGAGAAGATCGACATCGTCGACTGGTCCGCGGATCCCGGGCGCTTCGTCGCCAACGCCCTTTCTCCGGCCCGGGTCTCCCGCGTCGTCGTCCACTCCGTGGAGAACAAGACCGCGACGGCGATCGTCCCCGACTTCCACCTCTCGCTCGCGATCGGCAAAGAGGGGCAGAACGCGCGCCTCGCCGCGCGCCTCACCGATTTCCACATCGACATCCACTCGGACACCGAAGAAGGCGAGGAGGGGCTCGTCTCCCGCACCTCGATGGCCGATGACGTGACCAGTCGCTCATACTCCGATCCCGGAGATGACGAGGCGCTCGACTAAGCTGAGCACGTGACGCATTCCGCGCTGAATACAGTTTCCGCCTCGATGGGAGCGGATCCTGTGCGCACCTGCGTGGGATGCGCGAAGCGCTCGTCGCGTTCGGACCTCATTCGAATCGCGGCGTCACACGGGATCGTGACACTCGATCCCGAAGCAGTGCGACCCGGTCGGGGCGCGTGGATCCACCCGGATCCGCGATGCGTCGACCGAGCCCGTCGAACACGGGCTCTGCGCCGTGCGCTCCGCCTCCGGGAGGACCCTCCGGGAGACTTCTGGGATGCGCTCGAGAAGGTCGTCGAGTCCAGGGCGTCATCGACGCCCGACAACGAGTAGTGAAAGCGGGTTGGAAGCCGATGGGCACCCGATGAGTACCCAGCGATGAGCTGCCAGCAATACCAGTAACGCGTCTCCGTTCGGAGGCGCTTCCGAACAGGAGAACAGTGGCAAAGTTGCGTGTCCACGAGCTCGCGAAGGAGCTCGGAATCACCAGCAAGGAACTTCTCGCCTACCTCAAGGACAATGGCGAGTTCGTGAAGGCGTCGTCCTCGGCGCTCGAACCGCCGGTCGTCCGGTCGGTGCGCGAGCACTACGGGGCGAATGCCCAGGCCGCAGCGCCTGAGACCGCTGCGAAGGAATCGGCCCCCAAGACGGCGGCCCCGGCCTCGAAGCCGGGCGCCCCCAAGCCGGGCGCGGCGCGCTCGACGAAGGCGGCGGCTGCGTCTGCGGAGCAGGCCTCCGTCGAAGGCGCAGCGGCGAAGGCCGCGCAGAGCTCGGCGCCGGCCTTCTCGGATAACGCCGACGCCCACGA